>CAWUNF010000052.1:0-8419 GCA_963923195.1 uncultured Hyphomicrobiales bacterium
CGCGGCGCACAGAGCGAATAGCGCACGCGCATGGTGAGCGCGCCTTCGCGCGCCAAATCTTGCACAGCCGCATATTGATGAAGGGCAAGATTATGCCCGCCCGGATCAGAGACACCTGTCACGCCATAGCGGTGCAATTCTGAAAAGAATGCGCGCGTGCCACGCTTGGCTTCTTCCAACGAGGGTTTGGGCAGGCGATCATAAAGCGCGACAATGGAGCCGAGATCTCCCAAAACCCAACCCGTCATCTGCCCTTGGGGATCACGTTCAAAACGTGCAGCGCCGGGCAGATCATCTTCGCTTGTAAGACCGAGCAAAGCAAAGCCGCGCTGCGAGAGCAAAACGCCTGCATAAGACATTTGCACATAAACAGGCCGCCCACCCGCCGCCTGTTCGATCTCGGCTTGTGTTGGCAATCTCTTCTCGCGAAATTGCTGCGCATTCCAACCACCGGGCACAACAATCCACGCATCTTGCGGACGGCGTGCCGCAACATCGGCCATGCGCGCCAGCGCCTCTTCCAGCGAGGGCACATCAGTCCAATTCACATCTTGCGCAAAAGTCAGGCCCGCACGAATGGCGTGCATATGAGAATCAATCAGGCCCGGAATGACGAGCCGACCACCCAGATCAATCACACGCGCTTGCGGGCCTGCTTGCGCGCGCAAAGACAAAACATCCCCCACGCCTGCAATCTGATCGCCATCGATCAAAATGGCCTGCGCAAAAGGGAGAGCAGAATCGAGTGTTGCAATCCGGCCATTGTGCAAAAGCCATTGCTCCGCCGCCGCCGAGAAGGGCGCGGATGCAAGACATGTTGCAAGACACAAGGCGAATGCGAGGCGTTTCATGACAAAAAGCCTAGCCGCAGGCCCCACATCTTGCCAAGGCCTAGGCCCATGCTCTAGAGCGGGAACCAAGTAAGAAAATGAGGAGCGCGGAGCAGCTTGGCTGACGAGACAAAAAAGACAGAAGCCCCTGCGCCGCAGACCTCAAACCTGCCTGCCACCTATGCCTCCGGCCTGTTCAGCATGGGGCAGGCGGAACTTCTCACTTTCGTTGTGCCGCTCTGGGCCGTTTTGCAAGGCGCGGAGCCTGCTGAAATTGGCATTCTTGTTGGCGCGCGCTCAGCGCTCACATTCTTTCTCGCCATTCATGGCGGGGCTTTGATGGATCGGCTCGGCACGCGCCGCGTCATGCTCTTCTTCACCGCCATGACAGGATTGGTTGCTGCGGCCTATCCATTCCTGCCGTGGTTGCCGCTAATGATCGTCTTACAAATGCTCATCGGCTTTGCGAGCAATATGACATGGATTGGCGCGCAAACTATGATTGCGCTGGTGACAGGCGGTGATGCGGGACGTATCGGGACTTTCTCCTTCTATTCGCGCATCGGCACGATTTTCGCGCCCCTTTTGATGGGCGTTTTATGGGATGTCGCCGGCCCACAAATTTCTTTCCTCGGCATTACCGCTTGGTCCTCTTGCATGTTCTTTGCCGTGACGCGGATTGAAAATCCGCAAAAAGCCGATGCCGTAATTGGCAAAGTCTCATGGCGCGATCTTTTGCCCAAACTCTCTGATTATACGGGCTCGCTCAAATTGGCCGTTCTGCCGGCTGTGGCTTTCACACTCGCCATTTCTTTCACGCGCCACGCAACCAATGCTGCTGAAAGCTCGTTCCTCATCGTCTATTTGAAAGAGCTTGGTTACACCGGCACATTGATTGGCTCGCTGTTTTCTTTCGCCGAAATTTTTAACGGATTGGGCTCTCTTGGCGTGCGCTTCTTGCGCGGGCTTTCGACCGCTTGGTTGATGATTGGCTTTACGGCCAGCTCTATTCTTCTGCTCGCGCTCACACCACTATTTGGTTCCATGTTTTTTCTTCTAGCGGCCTCGCATTCCATTCGCCGCTTGTCAGAAGGCATTGTGCAACCGCTGATGTTTGCGCTCCAAGCGCGCGCTGTGCCGCGCGAAGTGCAAGGCTCGATTGTTGGCTTGCGCGTGACGAATAATCGTCTCGCCTCCATCGTGACGCCCGTCATTATGGGCTATGCCGTGCAATGGTTTGGCCTTGCCAATGGCTTTTATGTCATTGGTGCGCTGCTGCTGGCCATTTGCGCATGGCTTGCCATCAGTGTCGCAAAATTCGAGCTGGATCGGATTTAATGGCCGAAGACAGACCAGCCCGTGCGCTTGGTCAATTCTTCGAGCGCTATGCGACCCAAATGCGAATTGCCGGCCTCATCAAGCCCTGGCGCCCAAACCGCAATGGACGCGCGCCCCGGCGCAATGGCGAGAATTCCGCCCCCCACACCGCTTTTGCCCGGCAGGCCCACGCGATAGGCAAATTCGCCTGAGCCATCATAATGACCGCATGTCATCATCAGCGCATTGATGCGCCGCGCGCGCTCTGGCGAGACAACCGAATGTCCACTCACTGGATTGCGGCCATTATTGGCGAGAAACAATCCCGCATGGGCCAATTGGCGGCATGACATAGCCATAGCGCAATGGTGGAAATAAACACCCAGCGTATTCTCAACTGGATTTTCAATGACGCCAAAACTCTTCATATAATTGGCGAGAGCGGCGTTGCGAAAGCCCGTGCGCTTTTCAGACGCGGCCACATCTTGATCAATGAAGATTGTGTCATCATCGGCCAGAAATTGCATGAAGCGCAAAATCTCACCCAAAGTCTCGCGCGGCTGACGGCCCGACAGAATAATATCCGTCACCGCAATCGCACCTGCATTGATGAAAGGATTACGCGGCACGCCCATTTCATGTTCGAGCTGAACAATTGAATTAAAGCGATTGCCAGAGGGTTCGCGCCCAACCTTTTGCCACAAGCGATCTCCCACACGGCCGAGCGCCAGCGTCAAAGTGAAAACTTTTGAGATGCTCTGGATTGAGAAAGGCACATCCGTATCGCCGCCCAGATGCACATGGCCATCGAGATCCATTAGCGCTATGCCAAAGCGCGCAGGGTCCACATTGGCGAGTTCGGGAATATAAGAAGCCACGCGACCACGATCGGTGCGCGCGCTCATCTCTTGGGCAATCTCGCTGACAATTTGCGCGAGATTTGGATCGGCCTTGCTCATCATGCCCTCAATATGGGGTGATGAGAGACAAGCAGCAAGGCCGATGCCAGATCAATCAGGGCGCATATTCCTGACGCAACACCATATCTGTGACGCCCTTACCGCGCCCGGCCATTGCTTTGATGATTTCATCGCGCTTGAGGCCGGGCTTTAATTCGCCGGGCGCCAAATCTGTCGCGACCAATGTGATCACATAATGGTGCATGCCAGACCCCGGCGAGGGACAGGGGCCGAAATAAAGCTGCGTATCATTGCCCGCCGTGCCGCCCGTGATGAAATCTTGGGGCTTTGAATGCGCGCCTTCATCCAACTTGGTGACATTGGCTGGAATGCCATAAGCCAGCCAATGATCAACGCCCGCGCCCATGCGGCCCGCAAGATCCACCATCATCAGCACGTAAGATTTTGTGCCGTCCGGCCCCGGCGTCCATTGCAAGGGAATCGAAATATTCTCACCAATGCAATTTTTATTGGCCGGGCTGATGCCACCATATTTTTTCGGCAGCACATCGCCGTCTTTAAAGGTGGGCGATGAAATGCGGAATGGTTCGGCCGCTTGCGCGGCAGCGCCCCAACAGGCCAAGGCAAGGATTGTTGCAAAAAACTTTTTCATATCTCCTCCCACGAAAGGAAAAAGGCGACCCTTTGTGTGGGCCGCCTCTCATGTCACTTCAAATTGAGTAAGGGGATCGTTTTGGGATCCGCCGGCTTTGGCTTGGATTGCACATAGGCATAAATGTCAGACAGCTCCGCATCTGAAATGAGCTTTTCTGAGAAAGGTGGCATGGTCGCATTCGTATTATGGACGAATGAGATCAGAGCTTCTTCCGGCAATTGCGTATTGGCAAGACGCGGTCCTGCCACACCGCCTTGGCCTTCATAGCCGTGGCATTGCCAGCAACCTTTCTTTTCAAAAGCAACCTTGCCCTTCGCGGCATCACCCGCAAAAGCAGATGTTGCAACAAGACCAGCAGCGAGAAGTGAGAATGTGAAAAGTGTTTTCATATTTTTTCTCCTCTTTCTCAGCGCGGCTGCGTCCAGACATTGAGAAGCGCGGGCTGGCCCGACTTCACAACGGCCATTGCTTCTTTAATGGCCGGGCCTAATTGCGCAGGATCTTTGATCGGACCCTTCGCCCACCAGCCCATCGATTCGGCGAGCTTGTGATATTCAATGTCTGGATTTTGAATCATCGTGCCCACAGGCCCCGCATCATTGCCATAATTCGACGGGCGGTTGCGGAAGCTCGCCATGCGCTGCACATGCATCACTTCCTGATGCCATGCGCGGTTGTTATGCATAACGGAGAGCAACGGGATTTTATGTTTTGCGGCTGTCCACAAAACGCCCGGTGCAAACATCAAATCGCCATCCGATTGGATAGAGACCGAGAAGCGACCGAGATCCCGATTGGCCAGCGCTGCGCCAACAGAGGCTGGCGCACCATAGCCCACGCCATAGCCACCAGAGCGGCCAAGCCAATGGTGATGCTTTTCCATCTTCCACAAACGGTTTGGCCAATTGGACACATTGCCTTCTGAGGCCACAAGCGACCAATCTTCATCTTTGATTTGCGCATAAAGCTCCATGCACAAACGCGCGGTGGAAATGGGGCTTGCATCCCATGCCACAGCGGCGGTGGCTGTTTCACGCGCGCGAATATCGGCAAAAGCTTTTTTGGCTTTATCCGCACGCTGATCATTTTGTGCGCGGCGCTCAGATGTCATTTGCGATTTAATCGCTTCAATCAAAGCAGGCAGCGTCGCTTCCGCATCCGCCGGCATCGAAATATCGACTGATTGGAAGCGCTGGAAGTCTTGATAATTGGCTTTGGTGAGCAATTCGACCGAATTGATCGAAATGAGTTTCACACCCGCTTTGGCCTTTGGCGAATTAAAGCCAATGCCGTGCTCGCCATTATCTGTGTAGCTATTCACCACAGCCCAGAAATCAGACAGTTCGAGGCCCAAGATCACATCCGCTTGCGCTGTGGCAGCCGCCGGGCGCGCCAGATAATGCGTATTGGGGAAATTCATGCGCCCGCCTTGATCGACAACATTGGCCTGCAAAAGCTCAGCCAATTCGACAAGCAAACGCACGCCATTGGCCGTGCGTGCGGCACGATCTGCGACGATGACCGGATTTTCTGCTGCCAGCAGCATTTTCGCCGCATCTTTCACCGCACCCATTTCACCTGCAGGTGGCGAGGGCATGGTGAGTTTGGGAATGTAAAGGCCCGAACCATGCGCGCCGATGGGCTCTTGCTGCAGGCCTGCATCGAGTGAAATGGCAACAGGCCCATAGGGCGGCGTCATGGCAATCTTATAGGCACGCACCATGCTCTGCGCGAAAGCTTGCAGAGAGGTCGGCATGTCGTCCCATTTGGTATAATCGCGCACGATGAGATTAATATCTTGCGCCGCATGGAATGTCGGCACGCCCGGCGGGCGCGATGCCGCATCCAAATCATTGCCGCCAATGATGATGACCGGCACGCGATCACAATAAGCATTGTAAATGGCCATTGTCGCATGTTGCAGACCCACCGTGCCATGAACCATCGTCATCAATGGTTTTCCGGTGATTTTGAAATAGCCATGCGCCATGCCGACGCCGGATTCTTCATGCATACAGGAAAGATATTCCGGCGCTTTATTCTCGCCGTAATTGATCAAGGATTCATGCAAAGCGCGGAATGAGGATGCGCAATTCGACGGCGTATATTTAATGTCGAGTGTTTTGATGACATCGACCATGAAATCAGAACCGGGCTTGCCCCCGATGCGATTTTCAACCGCACCCGGTACTTTGGTTTCAGCGGCAATCTGATGCGCATTGGGCGGCAAAGCAGAAGGCGTGTGGCGAGGAGCGGCAATTTGCGCATCCGCCATTTGCGTGGTGGCGGCAAGAGCGGGTGCGGCACCGGCGAGCGCGGCACCTTTCAGGAATCCACGGCGATCGGGGCCGGACCCTTTACGGGGCTCGGACATAGGCTCTCTCCCTCATTTTATGGCGGGCTCGGGGGAATCCGATCCGCACCGTGTCTTCACGGCTTTGTGAGGCTAGCAGGTGGCATAGGCCTGTCAAAGCCAAAGGCGGTTGGACGCCATGCCACCTTTCGCCTATTCTGAGGGCATAAAACGCCGCCCAAAAAGAGCGGCATAGGGAGGATGACGATATGACCGGATCGATCCGGACGCTCGGCTTTGGCCTTGCTCTCACAGCATCGCTGAGCGCTGCCCCCGCCAAGTCCCAGACGGCAGAGGATTTTTTCAAAGGCAAAAAGATCGACATGATCATCGGCTATTCGGCCGGTGGTACTTATGATCTTTATGCGCGCCTAATCGCCCGCCAGATGGGCAATTATTTGCCCGGCAATCCTGTCATTGTCCCACGCAATATGCCGGGCGGCGGCAGCCGCACCGCCGTGACATGGCTTTATACCGCCGCGCCGCGTGATGGCAGCGTGCTCGCCACCGCCGATCAATCGCTGGCGGTTGAACAAGCAATGGGTGACAAGCAGCTCAAGATTGATACGCGCGAGCTGATCTATATCGGCAATCCAGCCGCCGATAATAATACGACCGCCATTCTCTCCACGAGCCCTGTCAAAAATATTGAAGATGCCAAGCGCATTGAGATTCCGCTTGGCGCGACAGGTGGCTCGACATCCTCGCAATATCCCAAAGCAATGAATGCTTTGCTCGGCACAAAATTTAAAATCATCACCGGCTATCCGGGCGGCAATGACATTAACCTCGCGATGGAGCGCGGCGAAGTCGCGGGCCGTGGCTCCAATTCTTGGGGCGCGTGGAAATCAACGCGGCCGCAATGGGTTTCGGAAGGCAAGCTCACGATCCTCGTGCAGATTGGCCTGTTCAAAGCACCAGATCTGCCCAATGTGCCGCTGCTGATGGATCTCGCCAAGAATGAAGAAGACCGCGCGGTCTTAAAACTTCTCTCCGCCTCCACCACCATTGGCCGCCCGATCTTTACAACACCGGGCGTGCCCGATGATCGTGTGAAATTGTTGCGCAGCTCATTTGATCGCATGATGAAAGATGCAGCTTTCCTCGATGTCGCGAAGAAAGAAAATCTCGATATTCAACCGGTCTCGGGGGAAGAGATGCAGCGCATTGTTGCTGACATTGTTGCAACCCCGCCGAAAATTGCAGCCCGCTTGCAAGAGATCATTGGCGGCATCGAACAAAATAACAATACGGGCAAATAATGGCTTCCAATCTTGATACGATCCGCGACCAATTGCGCAAAGAAGTCGCCGCAGCAACGCGCATTCTCGTGGCCGAGGGCATTTTGGATTATTCCGGCCATGTCGCCACGCGGCTTCCCGGTGGTGAAACTTTCCTCATCCAAACAGGTCTCGACTCACGCGCAGAATTGCGACCCGAGCGCCTGCTTGTCGTCGATTACGACGGCACGGTGGTGGAAGGCGAAGGCAAAGTGCCAGCCGAACTCGCGCTTCACCTCGAAGTGCTGAAAGCACGCCCCGATATTGAAAGCGTGCTTCATTGCCATATGGAACTGGCCATTGCTTTCACCATGATGAAAGGCGTGCAACTCAGCCTCATGCGCGCGCGTGCTGTGCGCTGGGAGAGCGGCATCCCCACCCATCCTGATCCAAGCCATATTAAAGAGCGCGAACAAGGGGCCGCGCTCGCCAAAACATTAGGGCCACATCATGCCGTGCTGATGCGTGGCCACGGCCTGACTTTGGTGGCGGAAAGCGTGCCCGCGCTTCTCGTCGATGCTGTGCATTTTGAAGAAAATGCCAAAGCTATGATGCAAGTGCTGCAAGCAGGCGCCGAGCCCGTGCCCTTCACGCAAGACGAATTGGTGCAGATCAATAAGCATGAAATGCGCGATTTTCACATTGGCAAATTGTGGAACTATTATGTGCGCAAAGGCGTGGCGGAAGGTGTTGTGCCCTCTGATTGGGGCCTTGTGACATAAGGCTTTGTTCAAACAGCCGTGAGCTGTTGAAACATGCGCGGCCGCAAAAATGCCGCATATGTCTATTTTCCAGAGACTTTCTGCATTTGAGCCCGCGCCACAAAATACACGCGCGTGATGTAATAAACAGTTTGTCATTAGACCTTCACGACCCATAAAAGCTTGCTAGCTCCTGTCCCGCGCCATGACTCATGAAAATTGTCATGCGCGAATGAGAGGAGACGTCATGTCGATTGCTGCATCAGCTCCCGCCGAGCGCGCACGGCCAATGACCCGCGAAGAAAAGCGCGTCATTCTGGCTTCATCTGCCGGCACCATTTTCGAATGGTACGATTTTTACCT
>CAWUNF010000053.1:0-8377 GCA_963923195.1 uncultured Hyphomicrobiales bacterium
AAGGCCCACGGTGGTTACTCCGTGTTCGCGGGCGTGGGTGAGCGTACGCGTGAAGGTAACGACCTTTACCACGAAATGATCGAGTCGAAGGTGAACCTCGACCCGAAGGAAAACAATGGTTCGACGAAGGGCTCCAAATGCGCTCTCGTCTACGGCCAGATGAACGAGCCTCCGGGCGCACGCGCACGTGTTGCGCTCACCGGTCTGACGGTCGCTGAACATTTCCGCGATCAGGGCCAGGACGTGCTCTTCTTCGTCGACAACATCTTCCGCTTCACGCAGGCAGGCTCCGAAGTGTCCGCGCTTCTCGGCCGTATTCCTTCGGCCGTGGGCTATCAGCCGACGCTCGCAACGGACATGGGCCTGCTGCAGGAACGCATCACCACGACGACCAAGGGTTCGATCACTTCGGTGCAGGCCATTTACGTGCCGGCCGACGACTTGACCGATCCGGCGCCTGCGACCTCCTTCGCGCATTTGGATGCGACGACCGTGTTGTCGCGTTCGATCGCTGAAAAGGGCATTTATCCGGCCGTCGACCCGCTCGACTCGACCTCGCGCATGCTCTCGCCGCTGATCGTTGGTGATGAGCATTACGCTGTCGCTCGTCAGGTGCAGCAGACGTTGCAGCGCTATAAGTCGTTGCAAGACATCATCGCCATTCTCGGCATGGATGAATTGTCTGAAGAAGATAAGCTCACTGTGGCACGCGCCCGTAAGATCGAGCGCTTCCTGTCGCAGCCCTTCCACGTCGCTGAAATCTTCACCGGCTCGCCGGGCAAGCTCGTGTCGCTCGCCGACACAATCAAGGGCTTCAAGGGTCTCGTCGAAGGCAAGTATGATCACTTGCCGGAAGCTGCCTTCTACATGGTCGGCACGATCGAAGAAGCGATGGAAAAGGCCCAGCGCCTCGCAGCAGAAGCTGCTTAAAGCTTTTGAAAAATCCCGAAGCGCGCGAGAACGTGCGCTTCGGTTGATGATCCTGTTTGGAGACTGAAGGTCATGGCTGCTTTTCACTTCGAGCTCGTTTCGCCCGAACGCCTCATCTTCTCTGGTGAGGTCGAGCAGGTCGTCGTGCCCGGATCAGAAGGCGCCTTCACCGTTCTCCAAGGCCATGCGCCGATGATGTCAACGATCCGCCCCGGCGTGATCGAAGTGTTTGAAACGCGCGATCGCTCGAACAAGCTGTTCGTGCGCGGTGGTTTTGCTGATGTGTCCGACAAGGGCCTGACCATTTTGGCTGAACAGGCGCTCCCGCTCGCTGAACTTGATGCGGCCGCGCTTGATGCGCAGTTGAAGGCCGCTGAAGAAGATGTTGAAGATGCGGGTTCAGAAGACGCGCGTTCTGCTGCAGAATTGCGCCGTGATCAGTTGCGCGAATTGCGCACCGCTTTGAACCTCTGATCAGCTTTAGCTTTTCAAAAGATAATTGGATTCATCCAGTGCCTTGCGCAGCTCATGGCTGCGAAACTGCGTAAACATGCGCGTGATCCAGCTCCGTAAATCTGCGCGCACCACCAGCGACATTTCATCCACCGCTGGCGGCTTAGTCAAAAAGCCCGAGAGAGAAAAGCCCGGCGTGGCAATGGCATTTTTGAGCAGCGGCTCCAGCAGCGGCACTTGAAACGAGCGCCCTGAAGGAAAAGCATCCAAATGATCATTGATCTTTGTCCCAAGCCGTACAAAGCCTTCATTGACGACAGGGATTACCGGCACACGCCGCCAAATGGATTGCATCCGTGTGCCAGCTTCAATCGCCACACGCGCGCCATTGCTGATGAAAAGAATCACCGGTTCAAAATGATTCTTTTCAGCCTCTTCAAAAAAACCAATGTCACGGGCTTGAGAAAGAAAGAGCTGATGGGCGGGTGCACAAATTTCAACAATGCGTGCTTGTGGCCCGGGCTCGAGCAGACGATCAAAGAGTGCGATCTGTCCAGGTGTGGTGGACAGATCAATGGTCTGCGCCAGATCAGGAAAGAAATTTTCTAACGTCTGGCCATGAATATCTGTATCAAACAGCGAGAGACTGCGTGTGTTGAACAGATGATAATCAACGAGGAGCCGTGTGAATGTGCTGGCGCCACATTTTGGAAAGGGCGCGCAGACAAACCACAGCGGAACCCGTGTGCTCACGCGCGGCGCAGCTCCGGTGCGATCAGCGTGTGTAAGCCGATGGCATCGAGCTCTTGACTAATATTGCGCATCCATGTGCGCACATAGCCACGCAAGACGAAAGAGCCCTGTTTCCCAGCAACAAAATCAGCAAAGGGCACGCCGTTCAACTCGACTTGCTCATAAGCCATTTCATCCAATTTCGGGATGGTGATCTCACCGGCACATTCCACATCTTCAAAATAGGAGGCGTAGCTTTTCGGATCCCATTCGAAAAAGGTTGTGTCGTTAATATGGTTTTTAGCGAGGAAATAATGCGCAGATTTCACATAAGGCGCGATTTCCGCAATTTCGCCGAGCGAGGAAACAGATGGCCCCAAAACATGTACGATGACGAAAGTGAATTGCCCATCTTCGACCGCATCGAGAAAGCCGACATCGCGCAAAGCTTTCAGCGTTTCGGTCATCTGGCCAGCACGCACATCAATGACGGTGGCTTTGGCCGCTGAATCCGACAAAGTGTCGAGAATTTTCATCTGATCGGCAGTTTCAGAAATATCGACAATGCTCGTTTCATGCGGATGAAACCGATGCAAAGCGCCGCGTGGCGATTCTGTATCAAAGGCACGGGCGGGAATCGATTTGGATGCGAGATAGTCGAGAACGGCTCGGGAAATTGTCGTCTTGCCAACACCGCCCTTATCCGCGCCAACCAGAATGACCGCAGGCTTCATTCGAAAACTCCAAAAAATGACTAGGTCGCAATGGGGTCAGATTAGCCTTTTTTCATCAAGTTTCGCAACATAGATTGCCTTTTTTGAAATATCTCATGTGAACCCAAGCCGGGCAGGCCGGCCGCGCATGTGCTTGCGTGCAAAGAGGGGGGTCCTTAAGCTCGCGAGCCATTCTGGGAGAAAAGCCCTCGTTCATGCTGCGCCACGCTGCCGATTACCAGACATTGACCCGCCAATTTCGCTGGTCGATCCCGGCTCGTTTCAATATGGGCGTGGCCGTTTGTGATGATTGGGCGCGCCGAGATCCCGCCCGTCCCGCGCTCATCGAATGGACCCCCAAGGGTCTGGCCATTCACACTTATGAGGACATAAGGCAGGCCTCGAACAGGCTGGCTCATACCTTGCGCCGCCAAGGCATTGGTCCTGGCGAGCGCGTGGCATTGCTGTTGCCGCAATCGCCCGAAACGCTGATCGCACATTTGGCGATTTATAAAATCGGCGCCATTGCCCTGCCGCTCGCCGCGCTCTTCGGGCGGGATGCATTGGAATATCGCCTCACCAATTCTGGTGCCGCCGCCGTGGTGACAGATGCGAAGGGCGTGACGAAATTGCGCGAAATTGGCGGCGCTCATCTCCCAGATTTGCGTTTGATCTGGTCGATCAATGGCGCAGATGGCGCCGTGCGTGATCTGCACGCTGATATGGCGCAAGAATCATCTGAATTTGAAGCGGTGGATTCCGGCGCTGATGATCCTGCTTTGATGATCTATACATCTGGCACAACAGGTCTCGCCAAAGGTGCGCTGCATGGCCATCGCGTCTTGTTGGGCCATATTCCTGGCGTGCAATTTCCGCATGAATTTTTGCCGCAAGCTGGTGATCGTATGTGGACGCCAGCCGATTGGGCTTGGGCGGGTGGATTGCTCAATGTCCTTCTGCCATCGCTTTATCTTGGCGTTTCGGTTGTGTGTCGCCGCTTTGAAGGGTTTGATCCCGACGCAGCTTTGGCGCTCATTGATCAAGCTGAAATTCGTAATGCTTTTATTCCACCAACAGCTTTGCGCATGTTGCGCGCCATTGAAGAGCCGCGCAAAAAATACAAGCTTGATTTGCGCACGCTGGCATCTGGCGGGGAATCTTTGGGCGCTGAAGTCTATGAATGGGGGCGGCGCGCCTTCGGTCTGACAATCAATGAATTTTACGGTCAGACAGAATGTAATCTTGTACTGGCCTCTTGCGCGGCAGCGGGTGTGTCACGCGCAGGCGCGATTGGCAAAGCAGTGCCGGGACACGATGTCGCTGTCATTCGCGAGGATGGATCCATGTGCGACGTCGATGAAATGGGACAGGTTGCCATTAAACGCCCCAATCCCGTGATGTTTTTAGAATATTGGAAACGCCCTGATGCGACCCGCGACAAATTCATTGGCGATTGGATGACAACGGGCGATCTCGCCCGCCAAGATGCCGATGGCTATGTGCATTTCGTTGGCCGCGATGATGATGTGATCACCTCATCTGGCTATCGCATTGGTCCGGGCGAGATTGAAGATTGCCTTTTGCGCCACCCGGCGGTGCAGATTGGTGCGGCTGTGGGCAAGCCCGATCCTTTGCGCACGGAAATTGTGAAGGCTTTTGTTGTCTTGAAAGACGGTTATGCACCCTCAGAGGCTCTGGCCGATGACATTAAAACATTCGTGCGCGGGCGGCTTTCCGCACATGAATATCCCCGCGAAATTGCTTTTGTTGGTGAATTGCCCCTCACCACAAGCGGCAAAGTCATTCGCCGTCTTTTGCGCGATCAGGCTTAAGAGAAAAGCCCGCTTTTGCGCGATGGCGCGAGCGGATTATCTTCCATTGCCGCGCGGTCAGGCGTGTCTGTTTGCGTGATATTCGCAAAAGCTGCCCAGAGCTTTTCAACAAAATCGACGCCCAAATCTTTCAAGATAAAAACAATACGCGTCGTGTGATCTGTATCTGGCCATGCGTCTAGTCGCACGGGTGGATGAAAGACATGTTGCACGCCGTGAATGACGAGGGGTCGCGACAGATCATCTGAGAGAGCCACAATGCCTTTCACGCGAAGCAGGCTCGGCCCGTGAAATTCGCGCAACATATTCAGGAACAGATCAAACCCGCGTGGATCCAACGGCTTGTCGGAACGCAGACAATGCGCGCGAATGCGCGCATCATGGCGGTTCACATCATGCCCATGATCATGATGGTGGTGATGATCATGGCCGTGTTTATGGTCATGATCATGAGAATGCGCATGTTCGGCCTTCTCAACCGCTTCCGCATTCAGCCAGCGGGTCACATCGGCCGTCTTGCTCGCCGGATCATAAAGACCTGTGTTGAAGAGATTAGCAGGCGTTGCTTGATCGACGTCCATCATAAGTGCAGCCGGATTAAGCGCATGGAGCCGTTTCTTCAAAGCTGCAACTTCTGCTTCATCTTTCACAAGATCAGTTTTGGTGAGAAGCAGTCGATCAGCCACAGCGGCTTGTTTGACGGATTCTTCATGGGCATCAAGCGTAGATGATCCGTTCACAGCATCGACAAGTGTAATCACGCCCTGAAGCCGATAGCGCAGCATCAAATAGGGATGGAACATGATTGTGTGCAGAACGGGTGCGGGATCAGCGAGCCCCGTTGTTTCAATCAGCACGCGTTGAAACGGTGTGATGCGATGATTGTCGCGTCGCTTCAAAAGATCTTCGAGGGTCGAGACAAGATCGCCACGGATGGTGCAGCAGAGGCATCCAGACGACATGAGAATCATGTCACCATCTGCGCGCTCAACCAGCAGATGATCCAAGCCAATCTCACCAAATTCATTGATGAGCACCAGCGTGTCAGACAGGGTAGGATCCCGCAGCAAGCGATTGAGCAAAGTTGTTTTGCCGGCGCCCAAAAAGCCCGTCAGAACGGAAACAGGAATGGGAGGCGGCGGGCGACGATTGAGCGGATTGTCCTCGCTCATTGCGCTTTCACCTTGCTCTGGCTTGCCACAGGCGTGACGTTCAAAGGTCCGCTGGCGACAGGCTTTTTCGCACTTGGTTTTTTCGGAGCGGGCTTTTTCTTCGCAATTTGTTTTTTGGCCGGCAGCTTTTTCACGACGATGGCTTGTGAGGCCTGTGCGCCAAGGCTGGATGCATTGGCATAGGCAATGGCACCCGCAGCAGGTATGGCGGCCAGTGCTGCAGCAGAAGGTGCGGCGCGCGCTTGTGCAACGGGGCCTGTCCATCCAGGCTTGCGGCCGACGAAAATATCAATCGGTTCAAATAAAGGTCGCGGGCCCGCAATCAAAGCGCGTTTGTCTGAGCCTTGCGGCGCGATGACGGCGAGATCGTCCTCTTGAATATTTTTGCGGTTCTTCCCGCAAATATCGTCCCGCATATTGGGCGCGGGGCCTGCAATATCAGGAAGATTATTGAGATTGGCGCGCTGTCCACGCCAAGCTGCAAAACCTTTGTCGAAAAGATCAGCGGCTTTCAGCGTGCGTAATTTCGCATTGGGTGAACCAAAGACCACGACAACAAGATGGCGTCCATCACGTTGCGCACTGGCCACAACATTGAAGCCAGATGCGCAAACAAAGCCTGTCTTCATTCCATCGGCACCCGGATAGCGGCCAAGCAGACCATTATGTGTCGGGATGATTTTATCATCGAGTTTGAGCGCACCAATCCCATAATAATCGGCGACTTCCGGAAAGTCCGTATAAAGCGCGCGCGCCAAGACAGCCATATCGCGCGCGGAGCTGATATGACGGGGATCATGCAAACCGTTGGGATTGACGAAATGCGATTTGCGCATGCCAAGCTTGCGCGCTGTGGCATTCATCTCCATTGCGAAATCTTCGACCGAGCCTGACACGCCTTCGGCGATCATCACCGCAATATCATTGGCGGATTTGACCATCAGCATTTTCAGCGCATTGTCGAACGTCACTTCCGTGCCGGGATTAAAACCCATTTTTGACGGTGCAGCCTTGGCTGCGCGCATCGACATGACAAAAGGCGTGTCGAATGTGATGCGACCTTCGCGCACGGCCTTGAGAGCGACATAGGCCGTCATGAGTTTGGTGAGCGAGGCTGGATACCAAGCCCGCGTGGCTTCTTCTTGCGCAATGACTTCGCCCGTGACGAGATCAGCTACGAGAGAGGGCGCGGCTTCGACGGGAGCTAGGAAAAGACTTGATAGAAAACAGGCTGCGACAAGGCTTTTGGACCGGGCCGATGTCATGTGGTTCTGTTTCCTCAACCGCGCGTGATTTGCTCAAGCGCTAAATTGCGCCAAACGCGCGTGGATATCCAGATCAGCTACGGCCATTTTGTGGCGCTTTAGCCCTCACCTGGCGCTTTGGCCTCAATGGCAAGCGCATGGACGCCTGCTTTCAGCTCCGCATCGGCAAGCCCATTGATGAGGCGGTGGCGCTCAAGGCGACTTTTGCCGGTAAAGGCTGCGGCCACAATTTTGATGCGGAAATGCGTTTCGCCCCGTGGCTCGACTCCGCCGGGGTGCATCATATGGCCGGCATGTTGGTGGGATTCGTCAATCACCTCGAGCCGCTCAGGCTGGAGCGCTTTTTCGAGTTTGGCTTTGATTGTGTCCTTAACGCTGGGCTGATTTTGCGGCATGATGGGGTCTCCCAAGCGGGGCGGGCCTGATAGGGCTTTTTCCGTGACTTCCTACCACAAGATGGCCAGGGCGGGTTCCCGCACGGCCAGCGTCAACAGGCCGCGCCTCCTTGCCCGGGGCGGGCCGCGCTCCTATTGTCCGCCGATGGATTTGAATTCGCCCATTTTCAAGCGTATCCGCGTCAAGCGGGAGCCCCAGCCGGAGCCGACCGCAGCGCGCTGTGATCATCCGGGCTGCACGCTGCCGGGCGAGCACCGCGCGCCCAAGGGGCGGCTGCGCGAGGGGCAATATTTCTGCTTCTGCCTCGACCATGTCCGTGAATATAACGCCTCCTATAATTATTTCCGCGGCATGACGGACGAGGATGTCGCGAAATATCAAAAGGATGACATCATCGGCCACCGCCCCACTTGGTCTATGGGGGTCAATCGGGCTGGCAAAGGCCACCGCGAAGAGGGGGTCGAGCCCGAGGGCTTTGTCGATCCGGCCGGGATTTTCCGCCGCCATGCCCGCCGCCCCGAGGAACCCAAGCGCCCCCGCTATGGGCTCGCTGCCATGAAGGCCCTGAATACGTTGGGACTCGACGAAACGGCTGATGCGGAATCAATCAAGGCGCGCTACAAGGAGCTGGTCAAACGGCTGCACCCCGACGCCAATGGCGGCGACCGGTCGCTGGAAGACCGCCTGCGTGAGATCATCCACGCCTATAATTATTTGAAATCGGCCAAACTCGCCTGACGGGTTTGGTCATAGCCTGCGGGGCTTTGCGGTCCTGCGGCGTCTGGCCTATTGGCCCAAGATCGCCCCGCGCGCGAAATGGCCCGCGGGTTTGGAGGTATGATGCAAACGACTGATACGTCCCTCGCCATGCCCGACACCAAGGT
>CAWUNF010000054.1:0-8227 GCA_963923195.1 uncultured Hyphomicrobiales bacterium
TCTATTCCTTCGTACCAATTTATACTTGTTCCATGCGAAAGTAAGATTTATATCCGAAAATCAATAACATAGAGATGCCAAGCTTCACTCTCAGGGGCGCGCCATTCAAATCAAAGACTTACGTGATAGGCCCTCTAAGACGCCCAATAAGCGTCTTAAAAAGCGCGAGCCCGCGCCCTGAAAGCCCGCGCATTTTTGCGATGCCTTCAGAACGTACCGGGCTTGTCTGGCGTGATTTTGAAAGCGCGCTTGGCGCCCGGAAACCATTTGGCGAAGATTTTTTCGGCCTCGCCTGAGGCTTCCATTTCCATCAAAGTTGCATTCACAAATTCTTTGAAGCGCGGCTCATTTTTCGGAAGGCCAAAGCCAGATGTGCGCGGGCCAATATAATCGGGCACGAGAATAAAATCAGCCGGATTTGGATCGCTCTGCGCCATCGACAAGAGCAAGACTTCATCCGCCAAAAAAGCCATCGCGCGCTTTTCTTTCACGGCTTGAAAACAAAGCGCGTAATTATCGTAATTGACGAGCTGAATGGTTGGCACAGCCGCTTTCAATTCATCATCCACACTCGCACCCTTATTGAGTGCCAGCGTCTTGCCCGCCAATTGATGCATGGAGGTGATGCCGGAATCTTTGCGGATGATCATTTTATGCGGGGAATCGAGATAGGCGTAGCTAAAGTCAATCGACTTGGCGCGCTCAGCCGTGCGGCTCATGCCAACAGCCACCAATTGCGCTTTGCCCTCTTGCAAAAAGCTGATGCGGTCTTGGTTGCGCAAGGTCACTTGCTGAACTTTGACGCCCAATTTCGCAGCCACTCGATTGGCAAGATCGACATCATAGCCGACAGATTGCGCTTGCCCCGGACCACGTGAGCTAAAGGGGGGCGATGAATCTGTCACGCCCACCAAAAGCACGCCATCGGCTTTGATCTTCTCCAAGAGATCGGCCTGTGCCGATGAGACTGGCTGCAGCCAAATGAGGCTTGCAGCAAGCGCGATTTTATAAAAGGTATGCACGACATTCATGGCCATCTTCCTTTTGACATGAGAATGGCGCGCGGCTTATGGCGTCGCGCCTTTGCGCAAATATTCGAGAATGTCTTTTGGCGTTGAATAAATCTTATCGACTTGCTTTTGCACGTCCTCGCCGCTCTCACTGTCAATATCAAGACCGCTCTTCTGCGCTTCAGCGACGAGTTCTGGATCTTTCATCACCGCATCAAAAGATTTGCGCATCAGCGCAACGCGATCTGCCGCTACGCCGGGGGGCAGAATGAAGGGGCGGCTGATCGAGCCTTGTGCGAGAAAGGCGCTGAGGGCCAGTTTTTGTTGTTCAGTCTTTGCAAAATCAATTGTGACTGGAATACCGGCAGCTTTCAGCGCAGGGATGGAGCGCGTGTCATGCTGGGCAATCACTTTGAATTCGGCATTGGGTGTCATGAGGCCGGGATATTGTTGGCGCGCACTTGACCAGAAAATGCCGCAGACGCCCTGAATTTCATTGCGCTGAAGCGCGAGCGACAATTCATTTGAGCCCTTATAGCCAGCGATCATTTTAAATTTCACGCCGAGCACATATTTTTCCATTGTCGGATAATACCAGAGCGCAGAGCCCGGCCCTGAGCCGCCCACCACAAGCTCTTTTTCAAAGAGCTCTTGATAGCTTTGCACGGGCGCATCTTTGCGCACGACGCAGACCAATGTGTCAGCATTGGCATTGCCGAGATAATTGAATTTGCGTGGATCATATTTGGAGAGATCTTCGCCCGCCATTAGCGGATCAAAAAGAGCAGGCGCTGGTACAGCCGCAATAGATGTGCCGTCTTTGGGAGCGACCGTATAGAGGTGATGAGCGGCAGCAAGCGAGCCTGCGCCCGGCATATTTTGCACAACAATATTCGGATTGCCCGGCACGTGTTTTTGCAAATGCCGACCAATCAATCGGGCATAAAGATCAACGCCGCCACCAGCGGCTGAGCCCGCAATGATTGTGACATTCTTACCTTTGAAAAAGGCGGCGGCATCTGTCTGGGCTTGCGCGCAAGTTACAAATGAGCCGATGCTAAACGCGATGCAGGCGCCATAAATCTGTCGCAACATATTGATCTCCTCCCTTTGAAGTGGCCTTTGCGGCTCTTCTTCTCATTGGCGATTGAAGGGCATGTGCCCTTCAATGCTGGTCGTGTGAATGCACTTGCAGCGCCTCCAAAAAGCGCGACACCATATTATAAGCAGCAATCGTCGCTGTGAGCTCGACCATGCCTTGCGCATCGAAAAAGGCTGCAACGCGATTATAAATCTCGTCAGGCACCTGAATCTTTTTCGTCATTGTGTCGCAATAGGCAAGCACAGCGCGCTGCTGATCGGTAAAGCAGGATGCTTGTTCCCAATCATGCAAAGCATCCACTTGCGCTTGTGTGAGCCCTTCGCGCAAAGCAATGGGTGCGTGCTGATCAGCCTCATAGCTTGCGCCATTGATAAAGGCGACGCGCATAATGACCATTTCGCGCAAGGCGCCGTTTAACGTGCATTTTTGGCGAATGGCGGTGAGGTAAGTGAGCCAGCCTTCTGCGACAGGGGCGCTGTTGAGCAACATTTTATAAAGATGCAGAAGCGAACCGCGCTCGCGGATAATGCGCTCGGCTATGGCTTTGCGTTCGGGCGTATCGGGCTGGGCATAGGGAATGCGGGCCATCTTGCGTCTTTAGCCTTTCACATGCGCGTGGATGCGCGGCATTACTTGTTCGGCCATCAGGATCATGGATTGGCGGCCAAGCTCATAATCGGTCCAATCTTTGCCCGCGTAAAGCAATTTGCCGAAGGGGCCAGTCTCTTCTTGAAAGGCCAAAATCTTATCGGCCACTTCGTCCGGCGTGCCGTAGATAATGAGCTTGTCACAAACAAAATCGAGCGTCACTTCGTGATCAGGCTGGTCGCGATGCGTCTTGAACAATTCAATGCGGCCATTTTTGGCGAGCTTTGTGTAAAGCGATTTATAATAGAAGTGATAGGGGCCGTTTGGATCCGTGGCATAGGCCTTTGCGGTTGCGCGATCTTTGGCAACAAAGACGCTTTTTGCGACGCGCCAATTGGCAGGATCTGCAGGACGACCGGCGCGCTCACAACCTTCCACATATTTGGGCCAATGGCTTTTCACCCATTGCGGCATGAGGAAGTTGGCTGAAATCGGATCCCAGCCACGCGCGGCTGCTTCCGTCACGCCTTTTGAAAAAGGCGCCACGGCTGTCACGACAATGGGTGGGTGAGGGCGTTGCAAAGGCTTGCCGACAAAACCCTGTCCAATTTCGGGAAAGAGCGTGCGCTCTGTCGAGATCTTCCAATATTTGCCGTCAATATTATAGGGCGGCTCGCTGTCCCAAATGGCCAGCACGCTATTGATCGCCTCCAAAAACATTTCATTTCTGTTTTTGTCGAGATTGCCGAAGATTTCTGCATCCGACAAAAGCCCGCCCGGTGAAATGCCAAAGAGCAGGCGCCCATCGAGCAAATGGTCGAGCATGGCAATCTGGCCTGCAACGGCGGCTGGATGCGTATTGGGCATGTTCACTGTGCCCGTGCCCAATTTGATGCGCTTAGTGGCTTGCGCCAAAGTCGCCATGAAAATCATGCAGGATGTAATATTCTCGGCTTTGTCCGTGACATGTTCGCCAACATAGCCTTCTGTATAGCCAAGCTCATCGGCCAGAATGAAAGCTTCACGATCTTCGCGCAGGCATTGCCGCCAATCTTTGCCCAAAGGGTGGATTGGCATAGTGAAGAAACCGAGTTCCATATCAAAAGACCTTTAGACTTTTTCGATGCGGCCGGAGAGGGCCGAACGAGTGATGGCTGCAAAAGAGCGCACATTGGCGCGCATTTCTTCAATCGTGACTGGATAGGGTGCGCCGCCTTGCGCAGCACGCGCAAAAGCTTCCAAATTATCGCGCACCGCCAAATGTGGCGGATCGAAACGTGTCTGCGGTTCTTGGTCGCGCATCACGCGTGTGACATCCCAGCCTGTCGGATTTTCGGGATGCGTGCGGTCGCGCACTTCCATCCAGCCTTGCGAACCATAGACAGCAAAGCGACCCGCAAAAGGCGTTGTGAGAATGGCGGTGATGGACGCTGTCGCGCCATTTTCAAAAGCCAGTGTGACAGAGAGCGTATCGCCATTGCCAAAATGCGTGGCGCGTGTCGATAAGCGCGCCCATGTTTCAACCGGCGTGCCCAGCAACGAAATCGACAGATCAACGAGATGAATGCCGGTCGCTGAGAGCGGGCCAACAGGGGCATGAATGGGCGAGAGGCGCCAATTATCAGCCGGGAGTTTTAAAAATTTATCTTGGCTGAAATTGCCTTCAATGGCGAGCAAAGTGCCCAATTCACCGCGCTGGGCGCGTTCGCGCATGTCAATGATTGCGGGCTCAAAGCGTCGCTCATGGCCAATGCCCAGCGTCACACCTGCTTTGGCGACAGAGCTAAATGCCCCTTCCGCCTCATCAGGATCGGTGCAAAGCGGCTTTTCACAAAAGACATGTTTTCCGGCCGCTGCAGCGGCGATGATCTGCGCGGCATGTTGTTTGTGGGGCGTGCAGAGAATGATGGCCTGCACATCGGGCGCATCTAAAGCGTCTTCAAAGCGGGTGGCTGTGCGCAGACCCAGCACTTGCGCGCCAGCGCGTGCTTTCTCATCAGGATCAATGCCAAGAACAGGCGTGATGACATTTGAGCCGTGCAGAACGCGCGCCAGCGTCTGCCCCCACCAGCCGAGCCCGATGATCGCGGCTTTCAACATGCCCATCCTCCCGCAGGAGCGCGGGTTTGAGAGCCGCTTCTATGTTCGGCTTCTTCGCCCCGTGCCCGTCTTTCCTTCATCCCAAGGGGGCGGGGCGAATATGTCAACCAGAAAATTGATAAAGACGCGCAGCCGCGGGGGCACGCGCTTGGTGGTTTGGAAGACCACCGAAATGTCATAAGCGTGAGTGCGCGTCTGCGGCATGATCTCAATCAGCGCGCCGGAATCCAGCAAAGGCTGGGCGTAATAGCGCCCGACTTGGATGATGCCGAGCCCGCTGGCGGCTGCTGCAATCAACCCTTCGCCGCTGTTAAATGTCATCGCGCTTGTGTCAGGAATATTGGCCTTGGGCGGCACATCTTTGAGCTGCCATTTACGGATCTGCCCATTGCGCGGGCGCCGATAGGTGATGCATTGATGATGGGCGAGATCTTCAGCCTTCATCGGCATGCCTTTCGCCTCAATGTAACGGGGCGAGGCCACCAGCACATAATCGACGGAGGCGAGTTTTCGCACGGTCAAACGTGAGGAGGGAATATCTCCCACTTGTATCGCGGCATCGAGGTTTTCTTGCGATAAACCGCCGATAAAATCATCCAAAACCACTTCAATGGAAATGGCTGGATAGGCGGCGGTGAAACGCGCCAGACGCGGAATGACCCACATGCGGCCCAGCGCCGAGGGCACTGCAAAGCGCAGCGCGCCGGAGGGCGTTTTGCCCGAGCGAGAGACGGCCAATTCGGCCTGTTCAAGATCAGCAACAATCCGCTTGCAACGTTCGTAAAATTCTAATCCCTCGGGCGTCGGGGAGACGGAGCGTGTGGTGCGGTTGAGCAAACGCACCGCGAGCTTTTGTTCCAGTCGAATAATGGTGGCGGAGACGGCTGATGTGGTGATGCCCATTGCGCGCGCTGTGGCCGAGAAAGACCGCGTCTCGACCACATTCAAAAACATCAACAGTCCGTGCAGGCGATCCATTGGGCAGCCTTGATTGTCAATTCCAGCATTGAAACTCATTTGAGCACAGGGTCGGGGACAAATCCACCGCCTTAGGGCTAGTCTTGTGGCCATAAGTAAGAAGCCGAAAGGCGGGCCGGATGATTCTCCGGCTGAAGGGAGGAGGGGTCCTGGGGCTTTGCGGCCCCGGCCTGCATGTCTTTCCCCGTCTGATGGCATGAGAGCAGGAGCTGCCATGTCCCTCGTCTTGAAAGGCGTGATGCAAAGTCCGATTACGCCGCTGAAAGAAGATTTCAGCCCGGACCTCGCCACTTTCGAAAAAATGGTCGATTTCCATGTGCGCACGGGTGCGACGGCGATTTCATGGCCTCACCACAAGGGCGAGTCGCATAATCTGACGATCCCTGAGCGCAAGGCGATGGCCGAAGTGGCGATTAAAACCGTCAATAAGCGCGTGCCGATTTCCATTCACGTGTCAGCTTTGGCGCTTGAAGATACGTATGAGCTTGCACGCCATGCGCAAAAGGCAGGTGCGGATGCCATCATCGCCATCACGCCTTATTTTTGGAAATATCCGCTCGAGTCGATCTACAATCACTTTGTGAAACTCGGCACGACATTCGACATGCCGCTGATTGCTTATAATTCGCCCGACTATTTGGACGGTGTCGAATTTACAGCAGAGCTTACCCAGCGCTTGCTTGAAAAATTGCCCAATCTGATCGGCATGAAAGACGCCAGTTTCAATTCCGAACGCTTCTTTGAAATTTTGCGTGTGGCTTTGCCCATGCGTCCCGACTTTGCGATGATTGCGGGCGTTGAATATTTGCTCCCCTCCGTCTGCTTGGGCGGCAAAGGGTCTTATTCATCTGCTGGCGCGATTTGCCCGAACCTCGTTAACAATCTCTTTGATGCGTGCGAAAGCGGCAATTGGAAGCTCGCGCGTGAACTTCAATATAAGCTCTCGCAATTGTGGCATTTGTTCCGTGATCAATATCCGTCCTCGCTCAAAGGCGGCATGCAAATTATGGGGCGCAATGTCGGGCCAACCCGCGCGCCGCTGCCCACAGCAAGCCCCGAGCGCATTAAACATATCGAGAAGACGCTCGCCGAACTTGGCATTCTCGACACCGAACCCCACGGCTGGTGAGCGGAAGAGAAGGGGAAAGAAACATGTCAAAATTCCATTTCGGTCTCGTTCACGCGCCGCTCACGCCTTTCGTTGATGGCAAGATTGATTTCGAGACATTCGATAAGGCGATCGAATTTCATATTGCTCAAGGCGCGGAAGGTCTCGCCATTCAAACCCATGCAGGCGAAAGCGTCAGCCTGCCGGTTGATGAGCGCAAAGCACTCCTTGAGCGCGCCATCAAAAAAGCAGCCGGTCGTGTACCGGTGATTGCCAATGTGAGTGAAGCTGGCACAGGCATTGCGGTTGATCTTGCCAAACATGCGAAGGCTGCTGGCGCTGCCGCTGTCATGGCAAGCGTTCCTTATTATTGGACGCCGCCAGATTCTATGCTGGTTGAGCATTTTGCTGCCATTGCAGAAGCAGCAAGCCTGCCGACTTATCTCTACAATTCGCCGCATGAAATGAATAATGTGAAGATCAAGACGCCGACCGTCATGGCATTGATCGCGAAATCATCGCACATTGCGGGCCTCATCGACGTGTCGATGGATTGGCAATTTATGATTGAGGTGATTGCTGATGCCTCACGCGTGAAGCCAGAATTCCAGCTTGTTGCAGGGACTGAATATATGGTCTCCGCCCATGCCACAGGTGCAACCGGTTTTCTGGCCCCAACCGCCATTGTCGCTCCCCAGCTCATGAAAAAGCTTTATGAGCATGTGTGCCAAGAGAAATATAAAGAAGCGCATGATCTGCAGGTCGATGCGGCTTTCCTCTATCGACTCTTTGATCGCTTTGGTGCGGCGGGCTTGAAAGTGGGTGCGAAATTAATGGCACGTGATTGCGGCCAAGCGCGTCCACCTTTGCCTGTCATGGATGGCGTGGTCGTCGATGAAATGGCGCATGAACTCACCAAAGTGAAAGCGCTCGCGACCGAAAAGCGCGGCTGGTAAGGAGAGCATCCCATGATGCGGCTTTATACAGGTGCGGAATCTGGCAATAGCTGGAAAGTGCGCATTCTTCTTGAGCAGCTCGAAATTCCATATGAGAAGGTCTATGTCGATCTTCTCACTTGGGAGCATAAGAAGAAGGAGTTTATCGCCAATATTAATCCGCGCGGACAAGTGCCCGTGCTGGAAGATGGTGATCAGCGCTTTTGGGATTCAACCGCCTGCATGGTCTATCTTGCGCGGAAAATGAACCGCACGGATTGGCTGCCTCTTGAGCCTGAAAAAATGGCAGAGGTGATGCATTGGATCGCGCTTGCGCATTGCGAGATTCATTTCGGCCTTCAATATGGCCGGCGTGGTGTGATGCGGGATCGTTGGGTCATCGGCA
>CAWUNF010000055.1:0-8218 GCA_963923195.1 uncultured Hyphomicrobiales bacterium
GATCCTCTCTGGTCTCGTGGGCTCGGAGATGTGTATAAGAGACAGCTTCTGGCGCATGCATTCGCCGAAAACCGAGAATGGCGGATCGATTGTGCGTTCTGAAACGCCCGGCCCCGTGCTCTTTGCCAATTGCTTGGTGAAAGACCAACACGGCAATCCACTGAGCGGTGTTGAGATCGACGTCTGGCAATCCTCGCCCGTTGGCCTTTATGAAAATCAAGACGACAATCAGACCGATATGAATTTGCGCGGCAAATTCATCAGCGATGCGCAGGGCCGTTTCTCATTCCGCTCGGTCACGCCAGCGGGCTATCCCATTCCGCTACATGGGCCTGTCGGCGATATGATCCGCGCGCAAGACCGTCGCCATTTCCGCCCGGCACATATTCACTTCCTGCTCTTCAAAGAAGGCTTCAAAACCCTTGTGACACAGGTCTTTGTCGATAATGACCGAGATCTTGAAAATGATGTGGTCTTTGGTGTGACGCGTGCGCTGGTGGGCAATTACGTCAAGCATGACGGCAATGCGCCAGCCCCTGACGTGAAGGGCGAATGGTATTCGCTCGACTATACATTCGTCATGGAAAAGGGCGTCGCTAAACTGCCGCATCCGCCGATCAAGTAAGAGAGTTTGTGCCTCATGTCTTATCCGATTTCGCAAGCTGGCCGCATCGTTCTTGTCATGGGCGGCGCGGGGGGCGTCGGCAAAGCCACAGCCCGTCTCTTTGCAGAGAACGGCGCGCATGTGGCCATCACCCATCGTGATGATGCACAAAAGGCAAATGACGCGCAGGCTTTCATCAAGAGCCTGCCCGGCAGCAATCATGCAGCCTTTGCAGCAGATGTGGGCGACACCGCCACATTGTTGAAGCTGCGTGATGCGATGCAGGCGAAATATGGCGACAAGCTTCATGTGCTCGTCAATTCAGCAGGCTTCACCAAGCCGATCCCGCACGCCAATCTCGATGCACTCGATGATGAACTCATTGACCGTATGTTTCAGATCAATTGGCGCGGACAATTTGCAACGGTGCGCACATTCGCGCCCCTACTGAAAAATTCTGGCGATGGTTTGATCGTCTCGATCTCCTCTATCGCGGCCAATAATGGCAATGGCTCTAACATTGCTTATGGCGCGGTGAAGGCCGGCATTGAAGCCATGACAAAATCACTCGCGCGTGCGCTCGCCCCTGAAATCCGCGCGATGAATGTGTCGCCCGGCGTTGTCGATACGGGCTTTGTGCCAGGGCGCGGTGCAGAGTTTAACGCGAAAACCGCCGCCTCTACGCCGCTGAAGCGTGTGGCAACGGCGGATGATGTCGCTGCCGCTGTGCTCGCTTGCGCCACTCATCTCACTTACTCGACCGGCACGACGATCACCGTCGATGGCGGCCGCGCGCTTTAATGGAAGACACGAACATGCGCCGCCCGCTCGATAAGGTTTTCATCACTTGCGCCATCACCGGCAATCTCACTTTGCCGGAGCAAACGCCTTTTCTGCCGATCACGCCGGAAGAGATTGCCAATTCGGCTTTGGGGGCGGCTGAGGCGGGCGCCGCCATTGTGCATTTGCATGTGCGCGAACCCGGCTCCGGCAAGCCATCGATGGAACTCTCCTATTACCGCGATGTGGTGGAGCGCATCCGCGCGCGCAACAAGCACGTGATCCTCAACATCACCACGGGTCCCGGTGGACGCTTTGTGCCCTCTGACGAAGATCCAAAAGTGGCAGGCCCCGGCACGACACTTCTGCCGCCGGAAAAACGCGTTGAGCATATTGCGATCCTCAAGCCTGAAATCTGTACGCTTGATCTCAACACGATGAATTCAGGCCAGCAGGTCGTCATCAACACGCCAAAAAATGTGCGCAAGATGGCGAAGATCATCCATGATGCTGGCGTGAAGCCCGAAATCGAATTGTTCGATTCCGGCGACATTGCTTTGATGCATGATCTTGTCAAAGACGGCACGTTGAAAGGCCCGCTGCTCACATCTTTCGTCATGGGCGTGTCTTACGGATTCCAACCCTCGCCTGAGACAGTGCTTTACGCACGCTCGCTTTTGCCAGCAGACGCGCATTTCACGGCCATTGGCATTGGCCGTCATGCTTTCACCAGCGTGGCGCAATCCTATCTTGCGGGCGGACATGTGCGCGTTGGCCTTGAAGATGGTGTTTATCTTTCCAAGGGCGTGTTGGCCGAAACAAATGCTGTGCTTGTCGAGAAAGCGCGGCGCATTGTGGAAGATCTCGGCGGCCAGATTGCGAGCGCGCAGGAAACGCGCAGTCTTCTTGGCTTTGCCTGAACAAGAAGAAACGGGAGTTAAAAAGAATGTCCGATAAAGTGCTCGGCGAAGTTGACGCCACCTGCCTGCGTCTGCATGAAAAGGCGGTGGATGCTAACCATGTTGCGCCGACGATTGAGAAGATGCGTCTGCAGCGCACCAAGGCCGATGATGTGATCGTTGAATTGCGCGCCGCCGCCGTCAATCCATCGGATGTCAAAGCTGCCATTGGCATGATGCCCTATGCCGTATTCCCGCGCACACCGGGCCGCGATTATGCAGGCGTCGTGGTGGATGGTCCGGCTGATCTCATTGGCAAGCAAGTGTTCGGCTCCTCAGGTGATCTCGGCATTCGCCGCGATGGCACACATGCTTCTCACCTCGTCGTAGAAAAAGACGCATTGGTGATGAAGCCCGATAATATTTCCATCTATGAAGCCGCTGGCATTGGCGTGCCTTTCGTCACCGCCATTGAAGGCTTCCGCCGCGCGGGCATGCCCAAAGCTGGTGAGACGGTTCTTGTCATGGGCGTGAATGGCAAAGTCGGCCAAGCCGCTGCGCAAATTGCAGCTTGGCAAGGCGCGCGCGTCATTGGTGTTGTGCGCAAGACCGAGCCCTATGCGGGCTTCTCCTCAGCACCCGTTGAAATCGTCGACAAGTCGAAGGGCGATGTGGCAACCCAAGTGCGCGACATGACCGGCGGCAAGGGGGCTGACATTGTCTATAACACGGTCGGCGACCCCTATTTCCAAGATGCGCATAAGGCGCTTGCGATTCTGGGCCGCCAGATCTTGATCGCAGCCATCGACAAGATCGTGCAATTCAACATTTTTGAATTTTATCGCGGCCGCCACACTTATGTGGGCATTGATTCACTCGCGCTGAATTCAGTCGCTACGGGCGCTGTTCTGCGTGAACTGGGCCCAGGCTTTGCCGCTGGCAAGCTCAAGCCCTTCCCCATTGAAGAACGCGCCATTTACGCGCTGAAAGATGCAGCATCAGCCTATGTTGCGGTCATGGGCTCGGCGCGCGATCGCGTTCTCTTTGATCCAAAGCGGTAAGGGGCCACATAACATGCATGTGACGCGCTTTTCGGAAGCTCCGGCCTATTATCCGCCAGCACATTATGACATGCGCTGCCTGCGTTTGCAGGGCCGCGAAGCTGGCCCCTCATCGCAAATGTGGCTTGGCATGTCGCAAATTCTCCCCGGTGGGCATACGGACCCCGATGCTTCGCCGATGGAGAAAATCTATTTCGTCGTGGAAGGTGAACTCACGATTGAAACGCCAGAGGGTGAAGCGGTTTTAAAGCCGCATGATTCCTGTCGCATCGCGCCCGGTGAATCACGCACACTCAAAAATAAAACCAATAGACCGGTCATGGTTGTGCTCGCCATGCCTTTAGAGCCAGCAAAGGCGGCCTGAGCAAAAACGAAACTTTAAAAAGGGAAGAAACGTCATGATGCGCAAATTCGCTACAGCACTCGGCCTCGCAGCCGCTCTGCTCGCCGCTCCGCAAGGTGCACGCGCGCAAAGCGAAACCAAAATTGGCATTGGCTTTGGCATTGGCTTCTTGCCCATGTTCATTGCCGATGAAATGAAGCTTGTTGAAAAACATGCCAAAGCCGCTGGCATTGACACGAAAGCAACCTATCAGCGCTTCTCAGGCTCTGCCGCTATGCAAGATGCCGTGCTGTCAGGCTCGGTGGATGTCGGTGTTTATGGCGTCGCTGCTATGCTGATCGCATGGGACAAGGCGCGCAATTCACCGCAACAGATTTTCGGCATTGCTGGCGTGAATTCCTCGCCACTCGTCCTTGTCTCCAACAAGCTCGATGCCAAGTCGATTGAAGATTTGGCACCAACCGACAAGATCGCCATGCCAGCACTCGTCTCTCCGCAAATGTATGCGATGCAGATGATTGCTGAAAAGCGTTTCGGCAAAGGCAATCAGGATAAGATGAAGCCGCAGGTCGTGGCTCTCCCCCATCCTGAATCGCTCAATGCCATGCTGACGGGCGGCACAGAAGTGAAAGCCTATTTCTCAACACCACCCTTCACGCAGCTTGTGCTCGAAAGCGGCAAGGCGAAAGTGCTCACTTCATCTGAAGAAGCTTTCGGCGGTCGCTCAACCTTCCTCGCGGCAGGTGCGACGAAAAAGTGGATCGACGCGAACCCAAAAATGTCGGGCGTGCTGATCAAAGCTTTGGAAGAGGCCAATGACATGATCCGCAAGGATCCGGCTAAGGCTGCTGCCATTTATCTGAAAGTTGAGCCTTCCAAACTACTCGACGAAGCCAAAGTCACCGCCATGTTGAAAGCCATGCCGGATGATTTCGGCGTTGCGCTGCATGGCGTGAAGACATTGGCAGATTTTATGGGCCGCACAGGTGGCCTTAAAAACATTCCGGCCAAATGGCAGGATGTTGTTGTGCCAGAACTCGCTTCATCCGCGAGCAATTAATCGCAAGCAAAAGGCCGGCCCTGATGGGTCGGCCTCTTTTTAAATCGCTCATCATGGTTCAGCTTATGGAACAAATCTCACAGCAAGCCACAACAAGCGCGCCTCTCTTGCGCGTTGATGGCGTGACGCTGCAATATAAGACGCCCGATCATCTGGTGACGGCAACCTATCGCGTCAGCTTTGATATTCATCGCCATGAGCGCCTTGTCCTGCTTGGCCCTTCAGGCTGCGGCAAATCCACTTTGCTGAAAGCAATGGCTGGCTTCCTTCATCCCGTCGAAGGCAAAATCACACTTAAAGATCGCGTGGTGGAAGGCCCCGGCCCTGATCGCATGATGGTCTTTCAAGAATTTGACCAATTGCTGCCGTGGAAAAGCGTTTTGCATAATGTCACTTACCCAATGCTGGTGAATGGCATTGGCGCAGCGCAAGCACGCGAACGCGGCCTTGATGCACTGGCCAAAGTCAATCTCTCGAAATTTGCTGATGTCTATCCACACATGCTCTCAGGCGGCATGAAACAGCGTGTTGCTATTGCACGCGCTATGGCGATGAAGCCCGATGTTTTGTTGATGGATGAGCCCTATGCTGCGCTTGATGCGCTAACCCGGCGCAAAATGCAGGAAGAACTTTTGCAGCTTTGGGATGATGTGGGCTTTACGCTCGTCTTCGTGACCCATTCGATTGATGAAGCAGTCGTCATTGGCTCGCGCATTGTCGTGCTCTCGCCTCATCCCGGCCAAGTACGTGCGGAAATCAATTGCGATCATTTGGGGCTTGAGGAACGCGCAAGCCCCGAATTTGCACATTTAACGGGGCGCATTTCCAACATGCTCTTCGACGGCCAAAATGTTGCGCATTGAGGGAATGTGACATGACCAAAACGCGCTTTCCCTTAGCAACCCGGCCCGAAGTTGAATTTGACGTCACTGCGCCCAAAGAATTAGGGGATGTGGCAAAGCCGCTCTCTTTGTTTGAAAAGCTCGCGGCAAATGGCGCGGTGCGGCGTGGCCTTATTCTGATTGCAGTCGCACTCATCTGGGAATCTTATGCGCGCTTCATTGATAGCCCGCTGTCATTTCCAACCTTCCTCGACACATTGGAAGCCTTGCGCGATGGCTTTGCCTCCGGCGTGATTCCTGCGCGCCTGTCGGTGACTTTGCAGACTTTGGTGATTGGCTATTTCATCGGCCTTGTTATTGCCGCCGTGTTAACCACAATTGCGGTGACAAGCCGCATCGGCACGGATTTGCTTTCGACCTTCACGGCCATGTTCAATCCGCTGCCGGCCATTGCGCTTCTGCCACTTGCTTTGCTTTGGTTTGGCCTTGGTCGCCCCTCGCTCGTCTTTGTGATTGTCCATTCCGTGCTTTGGGCGGTTGCACTCAACATGCATTCGGGCTTTCTCTCCGTCTCGGAGACTTTGCGCATGGCAGGCCGCACCTTTGGCCTCAAAGGTCTGCGCTTCGTGTTCGGCATTCTCATTCCGGCAGCCTTCCCTGCCATTCTTGCTGGCCTCAAAATTGGTTGGGCCTTTGCATGGCGCACGCTGATTGCTGCCGAACTCGTTTTCGGCGTGTCATCAGGCCAAGGCGGGCTTGGCTGGTATATTTTTGAAAAGCGCAACACGCTCGATACAGCCTCCGTCTTTGCCGGGCTTCTCACCGTCATGTCGGTTGGCCTCATCATTGAAGCGGTCATCTTCCGCATGATCGAAGCCAAAACAGTGCGGCGATGGGGGATGCAGCGCGGCTAAGCATTTTCAAAAGAAGCGCGCCCAAAAAGGGCCATCAATAGGAGGAGACGGACATGGTGGGACTGAAATTTTTGCGTTCCGCATTGGTGGCGGGATTAACCCTTGGCGCAACACTTCCCGGCATGGCCGCGGAATTCAAAGTGGTCGCCTTTGCTGGCGCATCCAATTGGCCATTCTGGATTGGTCAGGAAAAAGGCTTTTTCAAAAAGAATAATGTCGAGCCTGTTTTGGAGATCACGCCCAATTCCGTCGAAATGGCGAAAAACCTCTACAATGGCAAATATGATCTGGCTTTGACCGCGGTCGACAACATTATTGCCTATAATGAAGGCCAAGGTGAATCACCAGATGTGCCTGCCAATGCGGGCTTTGTTGCACTATTTGGCGTCGACAATGGCATGTTAAGTGTCATGGCCAAGTCTGATGTTGCCTCGATCAAAGACCTTAAAGGTAAGACATTTTCAGTGGACGCGATGACGACCGGCTTTGCTTTCGTGCAGCGTGAAATGCTGAAAAAGAATGGCATGAGTGATGCTGATGTGAAATGGGTGAAAGTGGGCGGCGGCGCACAGCGTCTCGAAGCTCTGCTGAAGGGCGAGCAAGATGCAACATTGCTCAATGCCCCGCTTGATCTTGCCGCAGAAGCGAAAGGATTTAAGCGTCTCATCCGTGCAACGGATGAATTGGGCGCTTATCAAGGCATTGTCGGTGCCGCCAAACGCGAGAATGCGGAAAAGAACCGCGCGCAGATTGTCGCTTTCATCAAGGGCTTTCAGGAATCGGTCGCCTGGCTCGCCAATCCTGCCAATAAGGAAGAGGCCCTCACCCTCTTTCTTGCGCGCATGAAAGGCATGGAACGCCCGGCCGCTGAAAAAGCCTATGTGGTTTTGACAGATGCCAAAACTGGTATTTATCGCGACCTCAAAATCAGCGATGACGGGCTCAAAATGGTGATGCGCTTGCGCTCGGAATATGCCGAGCCGAAGAAAGTCCTCACCGATGCCTCACGCTATATGGATGCTAGCTATCTGGCAGAAGCCAATAAATAAACAAAAAAACTCTGTATAAAAATTGGCACGCCAGACTCGCACAAAAAACCTAGAAGTCATTGGCGTGCCATTCTTTTTACTGCTTAGCGATTTACAAGGCTGAGACTTAGCCTTAGACAGTTCTTGATCTTTTTCCTCAGCGGATTTCGGAATGACCTTCCCGCATGACAAGAACGCCCCATCAAGAGAGAGCAGTCCTTCACGGGATGGACTGAAGACGCTTGTGAGTGCGGCTTTATGCGGCGCGCTGATTGGCCTTGTATCGCCCTTGCAAGGCACGCCGTGGTTTCTCTTCCCCATCATCGTCGCTTTTGTCGTCGCATCGGCAATCCTTGTGCGCATTGGCACGCGCACTGAGGAGAGTTTTCTGCGCAAAAGCCTCAAAGCACTCCGCCGCATTCCCAAAGCGACACAATATCTGCTGATCTCTTTCGTTGTCACGACGATCTTCGCCATTGAATTGCGCTTTGATGTTGTCCCGAACCGCTACGGCTTCCTTGAGCTGCTTGTGCCCGTCGCGATTTTCGCAATTTTATTTGATGCCAGCGGCGGCCTCTTCTGCGCAGCTCTGACGATTGCTTATGCATTCCAAGCGCTCGCGCCACCACGTTTTACGCCTGTGCTTGAGTCGCAAAGCTCTTATCTGGGCACATTGCTTGCCTTTTC
>CAWUNF010000056.1:0-8185 GCA_963923195.1 uncultured Hyphomicrobiales bacterium
ATATTTTGAAAGAGCGTGATTTTACGCCGACCAATCAAAAAGTGCAGGCCTTGCCTGCGGGCATGAAACTGGATTTCGTCGATTCAGCCAAATTGCTGGATGAAGATGAAAAATGGACGGCTCTGTGGAAAGAGATCACCGCGCAAAAGCCGCGGTGAGACATTTAAAAAGGCGAGCCTGAACCCGCCTTTTCTTTTAACTCAGATGGGTTCCAGCCTTAGGCCCTTGCCAAGCGCTGCCCGAGCTTTTCCAAAACCAGCGCATGGGCGCGGTCCACCACATCTTCAATGGATGGCGTGCGCGCAAGCAGGCGTTGGGCGGCTGCTTCCACTTCTTCGCGCGTTGGCACATGCGGCAATTGCAGGCTTGCGAGCACTTCGGCCGCACGGGTCTGTGCTTGCTCAAGGCGCGCTTGCACCTCTGCTGAATCCGGCAATGCAGGGAGCGAAGCGCGGATGCGTGCTGCAATCTGTTCAACGTCGAAACTCGCGGCCAAATCCGCCGCCGCTTTATTGATAATGCGCGCCGTCAAACGATGCTCATTTTTCAACACCGCTTCGGGGGGCATTTCCATCGCGGTGACAAGTTTCAGCTTGGAGAGCCCGAGCAGAATGTAATAAGTGAAATCATATTCATACCAGCGAAAGCCTTGGCGCACGCTTGCCTGATAGGCATGGTGATTATTGTGCCAACCTTCACCCATTGTGAAGAAAGCCAAAATCCAATTGTTGCGGCTATCGTCCCCCGTCACATAACGTTTTTTGCCATGCACATGGGCGAGTGAATTGATGCAGAATGTCGCGTGATAAGTGGCAACTGTGCTCCAGAAAAAGCCAACAAAGAGGCCGCTCCATCCAGCCACCAAGAAGCAGAGCACAGCGAGCACAATCGCGGGCACCAGCTCATATTTGTGAAGCCAGACAAGTTCCGGATAGCGGGCGAAATCATCGATCTTCAAAAGATCGGTTGAGTCATTCTTGCGGTCGAAAATCCACCCCACATGCGAATAAAGAAAGCCCTTATGGCGGGGGGAGTGAATATCCTCTTCCGTATCGGAATAGAGGTGATGGTGGCGATGTTTAGCGCCCCACCACAAAACAGATTTTTGCGCGCTTGATTGCGCAAGGCAGGCAAGAATGAATTGCATCACGCGATTGGTTTTATAGGTGCGATGCGAGAAATAGCGATGATAGCCCCCCGTAATGCCAAACATGCGCAGCCAATAGAGTGACATGCCAAGCACTGCGGCTTGCCATGTCACGCCGCTCCAAATGGCCCCGAAACAGGCAATATGTGCGGCAACAAAAGGAATGACCTGCGGATAGACAATGTCCTCGGCTCCGCCCGCCGGGATTTTCAATTCATTCTTCATCACACCCCATTCGCCCGTGGGCGACCCTTTGTTTGTGCTCGGATGTTGAACACCGATGCTTGCGCTTTTCTTGTGCCGATTCCGGTCTCTCACGCGCGCTTGTGATTTTGTTGCAAGGATGCCTTGGAAGCCTCAGCTCGGCAAGGCCGAAGGCCTGGTCGTGCTTAGTCTTTCGCATGAGTTTTTGGGCGTTTTTCCCTGTTTTCCCGTTGATTTATGGGAGAGGGGGCTTGGCCCGGCGCGGCTCTGGCCTTTGTTGGGAGAAGAAAAAGGGGCCGGCGCGGGAGGATGAGCCGGCCCCTTCAGGTGCCTTACATTATTTCGAGAGGTAAGGCTGAAGATGCGGCCAGACTTCGACACCACCGCGCCATGTCATTTCAATCGCGACATAGACGATGATGGCCAGACCCACATAGGCAATCCAACGATAGCGCTGCAAAAGACCAGCAATATAATTGGCAGCCAATCCCATGAGGCCAATCGACAGAATAAGCCCGAAGATCAGAATATAGGGATATTCACGTGCAGCCCCTGCCACTGCGAGCACATTGTCGAGCGACATGGACACGTCCGCGACAATGATTTGCCATGTGGCTTGCGCAAAGGTCTTTTGCTGGCCGGACGCTTCCGCTTCCGCAATGACAGAATCTGCATCTTCGCCGTGGCCGGCGCGCAATTCGGTCCACATTTTCCATGCGACCCAAACCAACAGAAGTCCACCGACCAGGAGCAGGCCAACAATCGAGAGCAATTGTGCAGTGACCGAGGCAAAGACAATGCGCAAAGCAGTCGCTGCGCCAATGCCGATCAGAATAACTTTGGTGCGCTGCTCTTTTGGCAGGCCAGCGGCCGCAAGGCCAATGACAATGGCATTGTCGCCCGCCAAAACAAGGTCAATCATAATGACCTGCATCAGGGCTGAAAGAGCATCAAGAGTGAAATAGGCGCTCATGGTCTGTCCTCGACATCAGGCGACCTGAGAAACATCTTCCGTTTTTTCAAGAAGAGCATGACCAGGCCGATATATGTCCAGTCCGACATCACAGTGTTGACGCACTGTCAGAGGGGCCCGGTCTGGTGAAAACAGAATTATCGTGTGATTTGGTCTGCTTCAAGCGGGAATGGCGGGATTTAACGCATTCGTGAAGGGATTAGAAAAAGCCAAAACGTGCTGCGACAATGCCAATAACAACAGCAACAGACAGCGGCACCAGGGGGTTGGATTTCGTGGTCGCCATATAAAGGGCCACACCTGCTGCCAAGACGACGCCCAGCCAATCATTGATAGCAGCTTGCGCGGTAATGAGAGCGGATGCGCAAATCAGCCCCACGACAAGCGGCGGCAAGGCGCGTTTGGTCATGGCATACCAGCGCGCATGTTCAATGCGCTCCTCAGTGCGTCCGGCAATCAAAGCAATGATGCTGGTGGGAATGACCGTTGCAAGCGTGGCAACAGTCAGGCCGGCCCATCCAGCAATGCGCCAGCCCATCATCGTCATCATCAAAATATTGGGGCCGGGGGCCACTTGCGAAATAGCAAAAGCGGTTGCGAATTGTTCATTCGTCATCCAGCCGCGCGTTTCAACAATTTGGCGATGAATTTCTGGAATCATAGTGGAAATGCCGCCCACCGAAATGATGGCGGTGAAGAAAAAAGCAAAAGCCATTTGCCAGAGAATATCATCCTTCATGGCGGCCTCTCCAAAATGAAAAAGCCACAGCAATGGGTGCGAGCACGGCCAGCGTGCCAAGCAGAGGCCAACGCAAAAGACCGATTGAGACAAAGCTTAAAGTTGCGAAGAATAAAGCAGTGCGATTGTCCAAAATGGTTTTGCCAAGCTTATAGCCCGTGCCAAAAATAAGACCGGCAGCGCCTGCCGCAGCCGCTTTCGTGCCAGCAATCACATCAGGATTGGTCGCAAATTGATCATAAAGTGTGGCAAGCGCCACCAAGATCAGAATGGGGGCAAGTGTGAGACCAAGCAGCGCCAGCACCGCGCCCCACAGGCCGCCAAAACGGTCGCCGATGACGGCGGTGATATTGACGAGATTGGCGCCGGGCAAAACTTGGCCCAGTCCTAACACGGCCGCATATTCACGCGCGGAGAGCCATTTTTTCCGCTCGACCACGACATGATAGATCGCCGCTGCAATGCCGCCAAAGCCAAACAGGCCGACCATGAGAAAGCCATTGAAGAGCTCAAAGCGGCTCACCTGTTTGGGTGGCGCGCTCTCGTGTTCGGTCTTTTGCTCGGCCTCTTGGTCTGTTTTTGGGCTGTCCAAAGCGCGTCTTTCTCGAATCGTGACGCTTGACCATGCCAAAAGCCGCGCACGGGCTCCAGCCAGTTTAACAAGATTTGGGAAGGAGTTGGCTGGGGGACCTGGATTCGAACCAAGATTAACGGAGTCAGAGTCCGCTGTTCTACCGTTGAACTATCCCCCAACAGGCCGAAGGGCGCTGATGCGCGTCCGGCTGCGGTGCGCGGGGTCATAGCCCGCCCACTTCTCTCCTGTCAATGCGAGAGGCCTGTGGCCTTGGGGTAGGGCTGCCGATCACATCCCGCGCGAAAGGCGCATCCTTGGCTGCAATTCGCATGACAAAGGCGCATCTGGGCGGTTACACTCAGATCCGAACCGCCCGGGCCATCAGCCGACAGGGCGACAGGAGATTTGCCGTGCTGCCCAGGGACCTAAAGGGCGAGGCCCAGGGGGCCCCCCAAGATGCCGAAGCGCCTGAGCGCGCCGGCGGTCCGCATCTACAGCCGGGCGGGCGCTACCACACTTATGCGGCGCTTGACCTTGGCACCAATAATTGTCGCTTGCTGGTGGCCCGTCCCGCGCGCGAGGGTTTTCGCATTGTCGATGCTTTTTCGCGCATTGTTCGCTTGGGCGAAGGCGTTTCTGGCTCGGGTCGCCTGTCAGAACAAGCCATTCGCCGCACCATCGCGGCCCTTGAAATTTGTCGCGACAAAATGGATGTGCGCGGTGTCTCGCGTGCACGCCTCATCGCAACAGAAGCTTGCCGCATGGCAGAAAATGGCGCGGAATTTATTTCGCGCGTCTATGAGCGCACAGGGCTTGGTCTTGAAATCGTCGATCGCGAGACGGAAGCGCATTTGGCAGCCGCCGGTTGCGCGGCGCTCGCTGATCCTGCTGCCAAAGGTGTCTTGCTTTTTGATATTGGCGGGGGCTCATCCGAAATCGTCTGGCTGGGTCAGGGGCGTGCAGGCTCATCTGATATTCGCGGCCGCGTGCGCCATTGGGCATCGCTTAAACTGGGCGTCGTGACTTTGGCGGAAAAATTCGGTGGCGTGCATGTCACACCAGAAATTTTCGACGCGATGGTTGACCATGTCCGTGATGAACTGGCTGAGTTTCGTGCCAAAGTCGATCAAGAAACGCGCTGCGCCCATTTCCATTTGCTCGGTACATCCGGCACGGTGACGACTTTGGCTGGCGTCCATCTTGGTTTGTTGCGTTATGATCGCCGTCGGGTTGATGGTCTTTGGATGAGCGGCGATGAAATTGATGATGCGCTCGATCATTTGCGCGCCATGAGCTATGAGCAGCGCGTGGCCAATGGCTGCATTGGTTCGGAACGCGCTGATCTGGTTTTGGCGGGTTGCGCGATTTTGGAAGCCATCCGCCAAGCTTTTCCGGCAGAGCGCGTGCGCATTGCCGATCGTGGATTGCGCGAAGGCATTTTGGCAGAATTGATGAGCGCCGATGGTGTGTGGCGTGAAGGTGAGCGGGCAGGGCAGCGTCGATGACAGGTAAGAAACCCGGCGGTGCGCGTGACAGCTCGCTCAAAGTACGCGTCAAGACAGCGCGCAAGCGTTCCAATTCATCAACGCTCTGGTTACAGCGCCAGTTGAATGATCCTTATGTCTTGCGTGCCAAGAAAGAAGGCTGGCGCTCGCGCGCAGCCTATAAGCTCATTGAAATGGATGAGCGCTATCACCTGTTGAAGCCCGGTCAAAAAATCATTGATCTGGGCGCGGCTCCTGGTGGCTGGTCGCAATATGCCGTGCAAAAAGTCGGCCCCAAAGGCCGCGTCATTGGCATTGATCTGCTCGATATTGATCCCATTCCCGGCGTTGAATTCACCGTCATGGATTTTCTGACCGATGATGCGCCAGATCGTTTGAAAGACATGCTCGGTGGTTTGGCAGATGGTGTCATGTCCGATATGGCGGCCAATACGACGGGGCATAAAAAGACCGATCATTTGAAAATTGTCGGCCTTGCGGAATTGGCGATCCATTTTGCGACTGAAGTTTTGGCGCCGGGCGGTTTTTTCGTGGCCAAAGTTTTCCAAGGTGGCACGGAGGGCGATTTGCTCACCATGCTGAAGCGCGATTTCAAAACCGTGCGTCATGTGAAGCCCGATGCTAGCCGCGCTGGTTCTGCCGAGCTTTATGTTTTGGCAACGGGCTTTCGTGGCGCTCAGCGCGGCGAAGATTGAGGTCGATCCGCCTCTTCATGGCGCAGACGCTCGGCAATCATCAAGCGGCAATCGCGCGTTTCATCTGAGTCCGATGGTTTTTCGCGGCAGATTTGATCTGACATGGCTGTGAGGCGCATGACTTTATCATCGCTCATGCCCCAGAGAACACGCTCACGCACATTGCGGCGACATTCTTCGCGCTTTTGTAATTCTGCCAATGAGCGCATCAGGTCTTCTCGCCCACATTGCGTTTCAATCGACGCTTTACGTTTGCGCAATTCTGCGCTGGTGAGACCATAAGTTCGGGCTTCGCGCGCGGTCATATATTCATCCCATGCTGGATCGAGACCATTAATCCCCATGCGCTTGGCTTCGAGCGAGGAGAGGACCTGCATTTCGCCAGGCGGCACAGCAATCATCACACGCAAGAGATCATCCGAAATATTCATCTCAAGCAGATAGGCGCGCACGGCGGTCATCATTTTCTTGTAGCGCTGGTCCGCATCAGCAAAATTTTTTGCCTGCGTTTGCGCAAAGAAGGGACGGTGGACGCCAACCCCCGATAAGTTGCGCTCGACACCGCCCACAGCCACAAAGACACAGGCCGAATGACAGGGGCCGCTGGACACAACACTGGCCGTTGTCTTGCGCAAGAGATCGCCAATCTGCATAGCGGCATTCACATCACCGCCCGGACTCGCAATATTCAAATAAGGCACAACGGGCGCGCTGATGCGGCGCATTTCATCATTTAAAACGGCGAGCAATTTTTGCGGCGTGTCGGCCGTGATCGTGCCTTCCAGCGAGACATGAATAATGCAGCCCCCCGGCGTGGGCTTGTCGCAGGGCTTTGTCAGCCGCACGCGGGCTGGCTCATCCATCGGGCCGGCTAGGGCCACGCCAAGGCTTGAGGAGATCGAAAGAAGCGCCCCCAAAAGGGCCGAGCAAAAAGGTCGCATAGCTGCGCCAAAGCCTTTGAAAATGCATAAAACAATGGTTTTGAGCATAGTCTTGGCGCGAAACCTGTCAATTCGAGGCCCGTAAGCTGCGAAAAGCTTTGCCTCTTGTCACAGGCGTGATATTGGCCGCTGCCAACCTTTCATGCGGCGCCGATTCTTGTGGTCGGGCGCCCAGACCCATTTCCGGAGTTGGCACCATGACCCCCAAAGCAGGTATGACCTTTGTCGAGGCGCTGACTTTCGATGACGTTTTGCTGCGTCCGGGCCATTCCGAAGTCATGCCCTCTGGCGTTGATCTGTCGAGCCGCTTCACGCGCACGATCACGCTGAATATTCCGATTGTCTCTTCCGCAATGGATACGGTGACAGAAGCGCGCCTTGCCATTGCTATGGCGCAGGCAGGCGGCATTGGCGTCATTCACCGCAATCTCGAGCCTGATGAACAGGCTGAAGAAGTGCGCAAGGTGAAGCGCTTTGAAAGCGGCATGGTCGTCAATCCGATCACCATCTTCCCAGATGAAACTCTGGGTGATGCTTTGGCGCTGATGCGCCATCATGGCATCTCCGGCATTCCGGTTGTCGAGCGCGGTACGGATGGCAAACCCGGCAAGCTGATTGGCATTCTCACCAATCGTGACGTGCGCTTTGCGGATAATCAATTGCAGCCCGTGTCCGAATTGATGACCAAGAAAGTCATCACGGTGCGCGAGGGCGTGAATAAGGATGAAGCGCGTCGTCTTCTCCATACGCATCGCATCGAAAAGCTCATCGTCGTGGATGATGAAGGCCGCTGTGTGGGCCTCATCACCGTGAAAGATATTGAAAAGGCGACGCAGCATCCAAATGCGTGCAAAGATCCGCAGGGTCGTTTGCGTGTTGCTGCCGCCTCCACTGTGGGTGACAAGGGCTATGATCGCGCCATTCGCCTGATTGATGCAGGCGTTGATTGCTTGGTCATCGACACGGCGCATGGTCATTCGCAGCACGTGCTCGATCAGGTTGCGCGCATCAAGCGCGAATTCGGCCATGTGTCGATTGTCGCTGGAAATGTCGCAACCGCTGATGGCACCAAGGCGCTGATCGATTCCGGTGCTGATGGCATTAAGGTCGGCATTGGTCCGGGCTCCATCTGCACGACGCGTATTGTGGCAGGTGTTGGTGTGCCGCAGCTCACCGCTATTCTCGAGGCGGCCTCTGTCGCAAAAGCGGCTGGCGTGCCGGTGATTGCTGATGGCGGTATCAAATATTCAGGCGATCTTGCCAAGGCCGTTGCTGCTGGCGCTGATAGTGTGATGATTGGCTCGCTGCTTGCGGGCACAGATGAGAGCCCCGGCGAAGTTTTCCTCTATCAGGGCCGTTCCTTCAAAGCCTATCGCGGCATGGGTTCGGTTGGTGCGATGGCACGTG
>CAWUNF010000057.1:0-8155 GCA_963923195.1 uncultured Hyphomicrobiales bacterium
TACACAAGGAGTATCGTCGGCAGCGTCAGATGTGTATAAGAGACAGGATTAGAGCTGCTTCAAAATATGGTCAGCGCCGGACACTTCCACACCAGCGGCTTCTTCCACATTCACTGACTTCACAATGCCATTGTCGACGATCATGGCGTAGCGGCGTGAGCGAATGCCAAGGCCGCGTTCGTTGAGATCAACGGTAAGGCCAATGGCCTTAGCAAAAGCAGCAGAACCATCGGCCAAGAAATCAATCTTGCCTTCAGAACCTGTGTCCTTAGCCCAAGCACCCATGACGAAGGCATCATTGACGGACGTGACAGCAATTGTGTGCACGCCCTTGGCTTTGATCTCGCCTTCTTTGGCAAGGAAGCCTGGCAGATGATTCTTATGGCAAGTCGGCGTGAAAGCGCCGGGCACGCCGAAGAGCACGACTTTCTTGCCTGCAAAGACTTCATCCGTGGTGCGTGGCTTTGGGCCTTCGGCTGTCATCACCATGAATGTTGCGTTCGGAATTTTATCTCCGGCTTTGATCATTTTTCTTCCCCTCATTTTGGGCCTTTGCGGCCCGGTTTCTCAAAACGTCTGTCGCTCACTTTACGCTGTCAGGCAGCGGCAAGTCGATCTTCACTTCAACATCAGCCGCACCTTTTAATGTCAGAATGACGGGCACAGGGCCTTGCCAGTTTTGCGGGCGCCCATCACTTGTCAAAGCAAAGCCTGATTTTTCGGCCTTTGTGTCTAAGTTCCAGCCTGCAGGCCCTTCGGCAAAAAGATCAACAAAGCCGGGTTTGACGTCAATGCGCCATGATGGCTTGGCTGTCCCTTCAACCCTATTGGCAGAAAGCGCAATTTGCTCTGCTTGCACCTGTGTTGGCAAAAGGCGGATGGCTTGTGCGAGGCGCTGGGCCTGCGTGCCTTTGGGGGCATCGACGCTTAGATCAATCGCGCCGGAGAGTTCTGCTGGAATGCAAATTTTTTCGCAGGCCGCATAAGTAAAGCGCACATTCAAATGCACAGGTGCTTTGGCATCTTCGGGCACAATCTCCATCGGCAGAATGAGATTGTTGCGATAGCCATAGACGGTGAGTCCATTTTCATCGATGCGTGAGGGCGCAGGAAAACGCAAAACGGCGCTTTTCACATTGCGCGAACCCTCGGTGATGAGAACAGGCGGCACGCCGGCATCGCCCGGATCGCGCCAATAAGTATGCGCGCCGCTTTTCAATTCAATTTCGATTCCGGCGCGATAGAGCCCTTGTTCTGGGGCGCCTGCGGCAAGCAGCCGCGCCCGTGAATTGGCGCCGGGATTCCACGGCCCGCTTTCCGTTTGCGCAGAGCTGGGCGCGCCCGCCAGAGCCCAAAGAAGGGTCGGAAGTGCGGTCCATTTCAAGATCTTTGCCACTTGCTTGCGCATGGAACCTTTCTGCTTGTGCCCCCGGTGAAGTGCCACACAAAAGGGCGTGAGAGGGCGGGGCGCCCCTTCCTTGTTCTTCGACTGATGAAGGCGTAGCATGTTCGCTATGGCAATCGAAACGATCATTCCTGCCGATCGCTCCTCTGGCTATCTCGACGGCCAGTTTCTGCTCGCCATGCCGGGCATGGCCGACCAGCGCTTTGCTCGCTCCGTGGTTTACATATGTGCCCATTCGTCAGAAGGCGCGATGGGCCTCATCATCAACCAACCCGCGCGCAAAATCACCTTTCCTGATTTGCTGCAGCAATTGGAATTGCTGGAGCCCGATGAATTGATCCGTCTGCCTGACCCTGCGGAAAAAATGCAGGTGCTCAAAGGCGGGCCTGTTGAGACAGGGCGTGGCTTTGTGCTGCATTCCTCCGACTTCTTCATCGACAATTCGACATTGACGATTGATGATGCGGTCTCGCTGACCGCAACGGTTGATATTTTGCGCGCGATTGCGCGCGGTCACGGCCCACAACAGGCGGTTCTCGCACTTGGCTATGCGGGATGGTCGCCGGGGCAATTGGAATCTGAGATCCAGCAAAATGGCTGGCTCAATGTGCCTGCTGATCCAAGCCTTTTGTTTGACCGCGATGTGGAGAGCAAATGGGGCCGCGCTGTGCGCCTGCTTGGCATTGATCCAGCTATGCTCTCAGGGCAAGCAGGCCACGCTTAAGCTGCTTCATGCGCCGCGCCGACGAGGCGGCGCGCTTCCGACATAGTGATCGGATTGCCGAAGGCATTGCCTTGCGCATATTCGCAACCCATTTGACCAAGCTCGACTGTATCGGCTTCGCTCTCTGTGCCATCGGCCACCACTTGCACATTGAGATCATGGGCCAGCGAGATGAGCGAGCGCAGAATGACGGGGCGCGTGCCTTGTGCATTGGGGCGCGTCATCAAGCGATCAATTTTGATCATATCAATTTTCAAGCGCTGCAATTGCGACAGCGAGGAATGACCCGTCCCAAAACCTTGCAAGCAAATGCCGGCGCCCAATTCATGCAGGCGTTCGAGCATTTGTGTGGCAAATTCGGGATTGTCCATCACCAGAGCTTCGGAAATCTCAAGCTTCAATGTGCCGGGCAGAACGGCTGAGCGCGTCAACACGCCCTTCACATCATGCAAGAGGTCATGGCGCAGCAATTGCCGCGACGAAATATTCACATTGGCAAAGATGGGCGGGTTCACATCCAGCGCATTTTGCCAGGCTGATAATTCACGCGCCGTGCGTTCCAGCAAGAAAATGCCAAGATCAATAATGACGCCCGTTTCTTCAGCGGCTGCCATAAAGTCGCTTTGGTTCAAACGGCCCAAGCGCGGATGTTCCCAACGCAAAAGCGATTCAAAGCCCGCAATGGTGCGATCTTCAAGCCGCACAACCGGCTGGAAAACAATTTTTATTTCGCCACGATCGAGCGCGCGACGCAGATCAGCCTCTAATGCGGTGCGATCTGAGCGCAAAGCGCGCATAGAGGGCCGGAAGACTTCGGTGCGATTGCCGCCAAGCTTTTTCGCATAAGACATAGCGATTTCGGCATCTTTCAGCATGTCTTCGCGCTTGGGATGCAATTGCACATCATAAAGCGCAATGCCAACCGAGCAGGTCAGCGCCACATCGCGTTCGCCGAATGAAATGGGCGTGGCAATGGTGCGGCGGATGGAATCGGCAATGGCGACCAATTTTTCATGGTTCATTTCCGATAAGAGAATGATGGCAAATTGATCACCCGCCACACGCGACAGCGTGTCTTGCTCGCGCAGCAAGCGGTTCAAGCGGCGCGACACGGTGAGCAGAATGGAATCGCCCGCCGAGAGGCCCACCGCTTCATTGACTTGGCGGAAGCGATCCAAATCAACGCAGAACACGGTTGGATAGCGATATTGATCAATCAGCGCATTGTTCAGCGCCATTTCAAGACGATCAAAGAAAATTTCGCGGTTTGGCAGGCCGGTCAGATTGTCATGCACCGCATCTTGCAGCAGACGTTCTTCCGTCGTTTTGATTTCGGTAATGTCGGAGAGCGTGCCAATAACGCGTACCACTTCGCCATCGGCGCCCACAACGGGGCGCGCTTTCAGCATGAACCAGACATAATGGCCGTCTGCGGCGCGCAAGCGAAAATCAATCGCCAAGCGGCCACGACGTTGTTCGAGCACAGTGTCGAGGCAGGCTGTGTAGCGATCGCGATCAAAAGGATGGAGAATATCAAGCCAAGCAGATGCTGGGCCTTCCAGCGCGCCGCGCTTCAAGCCCAAGCTCTGTTCTGCATCGGGGCTCACATAAATATCGTCGGAGGCGACATCCCAATCAAAGATAATATCGCCCGCCCCTGTCAGCGCCAAAGCGCGACGCTCAGAATCTGACACGCTGCCATGCGCAATGCCGCCTGCAAAAGCATTTTGCATGACGGTGAAACCAATCAGCATGACAATCAGGACAAGCCCGCCAATCAAAGCAGGCGAGACAAGATCATTGGTCAATTGGCCGGTGACAGTGAAGCCCGCTGCCGATACCCAAGCTAGCAACAAAAGCCATGTCGGGATCAGCATCACCGCGCGGTCATAGCCATGCGTCGAGAGATAGAGAACGAGGATGAAGCCAACGCCCGCGATGGTGGCGAGCGAAATGCGCGCGACACCTGCTGCCACAGGCGCATCGAAAATGGCCAGACCAATCAGCCCCGCCAAGAAAATGAGCCAGATGGTGGCAACATGCGACGCACGCACATGCCAGCGGCTCAAATTCAAATAGGCAAAAAGAAAGACGAGCAAAGTTGCCGCCAGAATGGTCTCAGCACCCGCGCGCCAAATGCGATCAGCTTCATTGCCGAGATCGAAAAGCTTGCCCCAGAAACCGAAGTCGATGCACACATAAGCCAGCACTGCCCATGCGAGTGCGGCAGCAGCGGGAAAGATCACCGCACCCTTCACCACAAAGACAATGGTGAGGAAGAGCGCGAGCAGTCCCGAAATGCCGATGATCAGGCCCTTATAAAGCGTCAGGCTCGTCACTTTGTCTTTATAAGCGTCAGGCTCCCACAAATAGATTTGCGGCAGATTGGCCGTGCGCAATTCGGCGACATAAGTCACCGTCGTGCCGGGATCGAGTGTGAGGCGGAACACGTCGGCATCGGGGGAATCTTCGCGCTCGGGCGGAAAGCCTTGGCTGGCTGTAATGGCGGAGACGCGCGAAGCGCCCAGATCAGGCCAAATGACGCCAGAGCCAACGAGACGGAAATGCGGCGCCACGATCAAGCGCTCAATCTGCTCATCCGTGTCATTGGTCAGTGCAAAGGCAATCCAGAAGGGTTGCGTTCCTTCTTTGGCGGCATTCACTTCAATGCGGCGAACAATGCCATCCGCGCCGGGCGCGGTGGAGACTTGAATGCGGTCGCCTTGGGTGGAGAAATTTTCGACCGCCTGCGTCAGGTCAATGGCGCGCGCCGACAAAGGCACACGCACGGATTCAATGGCCCCTGCCGGGCTCAGGCCCGCGACCATGAAAAGAGACAGAAGAAGGGCTGACCAAAGCCGACGCACGAGACTCACTTCACTCCGGGCCGCATGGGCCCAACCCACGCTTTTTTCATTCAGACGCCATCCCTTTGGGCGGCGACCGTGTCGGAAGTTTGATTGGTAAAGCTTGGGGGCCTGAGGGGCAAGGCAAAGGGTGCTCAGGCCCACAGTTGAGATCAAGCTCAGGCGCCGTCAAAAAGAGCCGGCTTATTGCGAACAGGCGGCGGGGCGGGGTCGGAATCGAGCCGCGCATAGAGCACGTGATCCTGCCATATCCCATTGATTCGCAAGTAAGATCGAGCCAGCCCCTCGCGCCGGAAGCCCGCACTCTCAAGCAGCCGCACTGAGCGCATATTGGTGGGCAGGCAGGCTGCCTCAATGCGATGCAGGCGCAGGCTTGCAAAAGCATAAACGGAGGCAAGCCGCACGGCCTTGCCCATATGGCCGCGGCCCGCATGGGGTTCGCCCATCCAATAGCCCAGAGTGGCCGTTTGGGAGACGCCGCGCCGAACTTGGCCCAAGGTGAGGCCGCCAAGCAGGGTTCCATCGGCTTCCCGGAAAATGAGGAGCGGATAGGCTTCATCACGGATGATTTCATCTTCATTGCGCCGGACGCGGCGGCGAAAGGCCGAGCGGGTCAGATCATCCGAGCCCCAAGTCGGCTCCCAAGGCACAAGGAAATCGCGGCTCTTGTCACGCAATTGAGCCCATTGATCGAAGTCGCGGGATTCAAAGGGGCGCAGCAGCAGGCCATCACCACGGATGACATGCAGTTTTTCAGTCGCGATCCCCAGACGGAACAGAGCCATCTTATGTCCTGCATCTCCTCAGGCGAGAAATTCAGCGATTTTCGCCTGCGTCATGATTTTCTTGGTCTCACCAACGACGGCCAAAGTTGGTGCCGACAGCAAAGCCTTGGCCCCCGCTTGGCGCACATCAGCCAGCGTCAGAGCGTCAATCCTGCCGATGATTTCTTCGCGCGGCAAGACGCGACCGAAAAAGAGATGCTGGCGGGCAATCTGCTCGGCGCGCGCGGCTGAGGATTCAAGGGCAGCAAGCCATGCCACTTTCATCTGCGCTTTGGCGCGCTGCATCTCGTCTTCGGAGAGATCATCCACGGCCTCGCGGATGCAGGCGAGTGCGACGGGCATGAGTTCGGCCACATCCTGATGCCCGCTTGCCGCATAAAAACCAAAGAGGCCCGTGTCGGCATAGGGCCAATGGAATGTGTAGATCGAATAAGCAAGTCCGCGCTCTTCGCGCACACGCTGGAAGAGACGCGATGACATGCCGCCACCAATCGCATTGCAAAAGACATGCAGCGCAAATTCATGGTCATCATGAAAACTCGCTCCTTGAAAGCCGACGACAAGATGCGTCTGTTCCAATTTGCGCTTCAGCATTTTTGTGCCACCGACATAAGTGGCAGGCGCCATTTGCGCTGCCGATGTCACCCCAAGACTGGCAAAGCGCGTTTGCGCGTCTTCGACAATCGCCTTGTGATCAACGGCCCCTGCGGCAGCAATAATGGTGGAGGGCGCCGCATAATGGCGCGCGAGATAAGTTTCAATTGAGCTGCGATCAAAAGATGAGACGCGCTCAGGTGTGCCAAGAATGGTGCGGCCAATCGGCTGATGAGGATAAGCAGCATCGGTGAAGAGATCGAAGACGAGATCATCGGGCGTATCTTCGGCAGCCGCAATTTCAGAAATGATGACGCTTTTCTCGCGTTCCAATTCCTGCGCATCGAAAAGGCTCTGCGTCAGAATATCGCCGAAAATATCGAGCGCCAAACCTGTGTCGGAGGCGAGCACCCGCGCATAGTAAGAGGTCGTCTCGCTGGTGGTGGCCGCATTCAGATCACCGCCTGCGGCTTCAATCTCTTCAGCAATTTCTTTGGCCGAGCGGCGCTTCGTGCCTTTAAAGGCCATATGTTCGAGCAGATGCGAGAGGCCATGTTCGGCCTCGCTCTCATGGCGCGAGCCCGCACCAATCCAAACACCAATGGAGGCTGTCTCAAGATTGGGCATAGCATCAGTGATGATGCGAAGCCCGGAGGGAAGCGTCGTAACTTCGATGCCCATTATTGGCCGGCGCGTGCGCGCTCGCGCACGAAAGCTTCCACCTTGGCTTGATCATTGGCCAAAACGGTGAAGCGTTCTTTCTTGTCCATAATGCCAGCAAGATGGGCGGGCAATTCAGCCTTGCGACCTGTGGCCTTTTCAACAGCCGCACCAAATTTTGCAGGATGGGCGGTTGAGAGTGCCACCATTGGCGTTGAAGGATCATGGGCGAGTGCTTTGCGCGCCGCATGAACAGCCACCGCCGTATGCGGATCAATCAACATGCCGCATTCGCTAAAGACACGCGCCATTTCTTTTGCCGTGCCGGTTTCACCTGTGCGATAGGCGTCGAATTCATCCGTGATCTTGGTCAGCATGTCGGCGGGCAATTCAAAGCGGCCCGATTGCGCGAGGCTTGCCATGAGCGCGCGGATTTTTGCTGCATCGCGTCCGCCAGCATCAAACATCAGACGCTCGAAATTGGACGAGACTTGAATATCCATCGAGGGTGATTGCGTCGCATGAACGCCGCGCACTTCATAAGAGCCATCGCTCAATGTGCGTGCGAGAATATCGTTCTCGTTCGTCGCAATCACAAGGCGATTGATCGGCAATCCCATGCGCTTGGCCACATAGCCTGCCAGAATGTCGCCAAAATTGCCCGTCGGCACGGTGAAAGAGACGGGGCGATGCGGACCGCCCAGCACAACAGCGCTGGTGAAATAATAAACGATCTGCGCCACGACACGCGCCCAATTGATCGAATTGACACCCGACAGGCCCATTGAATCGCGGAAACTGTGATTGTTGAACAGGCCTTTCAAAATGCCTTGGCAATCATCAAACGTGCCTTCGAGTGCGATGGTGTGGATATTCTCACCTTCCACCGTTGTCATTTGGCGTCGCTGCACATCCGACACGCGATTGTGCGGATACATGATGAAGACATCGACTTGTTCAAGGCCGCGGAACGCTTCAATCGCAGCCGCGCCCGTGTCGCCAGATGTCGCGCCCACAATTGTCGCGCGGCGATTTTGCGCTTTCAGCACATGGTCCATCATGCGGCCGAGCAATTGCATCGCCACATCTTTGAAAGCGAGTGTCGGCCCGTGGAAGAGTT
>CAWUNF010000058.1:0-8085 GCA_963923195.1 uncultured Hyphomicrobiales bacterium
CGGGCTCTTATGTCGGGCGCCCCGGCATGACGGCCCCTGCCCGCTTCATGGCCAAAAACCATCTTTGCATCACCGAAAGCTTGGTCACGCGGCTTGAGCGCAGCCAGACGGGCTGGCGCCTCTTTGATGACAAGGGCGCCATTGAGGCTCCCGGCAATGGGTCTTTCGATGGCGTCATCCTCGCCGTGCCCGCGCCACAAGCCGAACCTTTGGCGCGCTCTGCAGGTGCCAAACTGCCGCAATTGGCGCAGGTGCGCTATGCGCCCTGCATCGCTCTCATGCTCGCTTATGAGCCAGAGACGCGCGCTGCCAATGATCAATGGATGCGGCCTGATGATTCCGTCATCGGCTGGATTGCAAAAAATTCCAGCAAGCCGGGACGCCCCCAAGACGCGCAAGCTTGGGTGATCCATGCCCGCGCCGATTGGTCACGCCAGCATCTGGATGAAGATCCGCGCGTGTCAGGCGAAATTTTGTACGCTCATTTCAAAGCACTGACTGGCATTGATGCTGAGCCACTCTATTTTGCGGCTCATCGTTGGCGCTATGCTTTGGTGGAGCAAGAGGTCGGCCTGCCTTGCCTCTTTGATGAAGAGCGCATGATTGGTGCTTGCGGGGATTGGTGCTTGGGCGCGCGCGTTGAGGCTGCCTTTGAGTCTGGCTGCGCAATGGGCGACACACTCGCAGACGCCTTGGCCGAAATCCCGGCATAAAAAAAGCGATGGCTTTGTCGCCATCGCTTTTCATGTCATGTCATCTCATTTTATGTCGGCACGTCTCATTCTTCGTCGCGAAAGGGGGCGCGCGTCTGGCGCACCAAATCATCGAGCTTAGCGGGCGCATCACCCAAACGCTGCATGACTTCATTGGACAGATAAACAAGCCATTGGCGTGCCAAATCTGCATCGCGCGTTTTGACTTCCAAATCAGAACGGCAGGCCGTCAACTTACCTTGCAATTCCAAAACGCGACCTTGGAATTCAGACGCCATTTCATCCATACGCGCTTGCAAAGATTCGACCTTCGCCTGCAATTCTGCACAACGCTGATGCGCAGAATCGGCTTCCGCCTTAAAATGCTCAACTTGTTTGCGCGCTTCATTTTCAATGATTTTGTTTCGCCGCGCCATTTCCGCAATCGTATCGGCAGCGCGCGTCACAATCTCAGTTGTTTGCTGCAAATCACGGTCTGAAATTTGAGGGCGCTGCTCAGCATTGCGCTTTGCCTCATGAGGGGCGCGCAATCGCTCTCCCAAATCTCCCGCACGCTCCATTGCCGCAGGTTTCAAAAGATGCGCAACCACTTGACCCCCTTACCGCTCATGCGGACTCACACAATCATCTTTTCAAATGTAACAGATCAATTCACACGCACACTAGGCACGCTTCTCATCCCACAGATTTATCTTTTCACATCACATCGCATGAGGACAAAAATTTTGATCCGCAAAAGCAAAATGAAAATACAATTTTGAATTGAGTGCTGATGCGCGCTGCATGAAAGTTGTTTGATAAATTCATGAATGAAAAAAGTAGGTTGCGATTATGTTAGAAAAAATTTGCGTCATCATGACGTTAGGTGAAGAGATTTTTTCGCGCATAAAGTTGTAATCTAAGCACCATGTGGTTGTGCGATGGGACGGGCTGCATGATGCGCGCAATGGCGACCCCGGCAGGGCTCGAACCTGCGACCTGCCGCTTAGAAGGCGGCTGCTCTAATCCAGCTGAGCTACGGGGCCGGGAAGAAAAGCCAGCCAGAAAAGATCAATGCGTCCACTGACCGACGCGATTGGTTTTGAAATTATCCGAATAGGACATGATGCGGCGTGCTGCCGGCTTTGGCTCTTCGATGCGATAGGCAATGCCTTCGCGCTCAGCATAAGCCACCGCTTCTTCGCGAGTTGCAAACCAGAGTTTGACCTGCGGATTGGTATCGGATGAGCTGGTCCAGCCCATCAAAGGCTCAATCTGGCGATCGGTCGGCGCATATTCCAACAGCCAAACCTTGCTGCGTGCCGCACCCGATTGGGTGGCGCTTTTGGCGGGGCGGGAGATACGTGCGGTCATCAGATCAAACTCGCGAAAAGACTGCTTGAGCAGTCCTAGCCCGAGGCTGAGATTCTGCCAAGCTTGGCAAATGGTCGGGGCAGCAAGATTCGAACTTGCGACCCTCTGCTCCCAAAGCAGATGCGCTACCAGACTGCGCTATGCCCCGACGCCGGTTCCGATAGCACAAGACAAAGCCACTTGTCGCCTCCTGAAATGCATCTTCTTGGGACTTCCCACTGGCTTAGCGCTCGAATTCGTCGCTATAGCGCTTGCAGCGGTAGCCAATGAAACATTGGCGGGCATCAGCCGAGGGCAACCAGACGGGGTCTGTATATTCATCCCGCTCGCAAAAAGCCTGAGAATTGACGTAGCGGTCATAAATATCTGGCCCTGTGCCGAGCACCACGGCCCCCCGTTCTGAGACGAGGCGGCGGGTCGCCTCACAGCTCATCCGCAAACTATCGGGGCGGCTCTGGGCCTGCGCCCCCACCACCATCGCGAGGAGAAAAAGGGCCGCCATTGGTCTGCGGGCCGAAAGAAAGCTTTGGCTGATCATCTGGTCCTCCATGCCCCATCCATTTGGGCCGTCACGCTCCAGAGGCAAGAGGCAAGAGGCAAGAGGCAAGAAGCGGCAGACAAGAGGCGGCAGACAGAGGCATCAGGCAAAATGCCGGACGCCGCCCTGCTCAGGGCGCCTCTGTCAGGCGGCGCAAGTTCAAATCAGGGCTTGCCTCGGGACTGGCATCAGGTGTTTTGGCGACCCAAGATTCTCCAGAACTCCATTGAAGATTGGGCGCACCACCACTGGGAGCCGCAAAAATCACGGAAGGGAAATCCTCCCGCGAGGGCAAAGATCCCAGAGAAGCTGGCATCGCTTTGGGGGGGGCGGCCGGAGAAAAAGCCTGAGCGGATGAGGACAAAGCCTGTGGCCAATCTGGCCAACCATTGCGCTGGTGCTCATCCATCGCCCATTTGCCGATCATCGTCAGCACAGGCACGACAACAGGCGCCAGACAAAAAACCAGAATGAGGCCGCGACTGCGTCGATCAGATTTGAGAATGACCTGTTGGTGGATGCCCATATGTCCCCCGCGACATCCTAAAAAACACGGACACCACGCGACAAAACAGGGCTATACACAGCCACATGATTGAAAATGCGCCGATTCGCGCTTTCTCTCAACCCTTAAGATGAAATGATTTATTTGAAGAGCGCATGACGCAAGCGATCACCGGCCTTCAGACCGATCTTGCGTGCCGTTCCCGCATTGACTTCCAACACGGCCAAAACCGGACCCGATGAGGGAATGATCCGCTCCGACAGGGGCTCGGTATTTTCCGCAACATTCACGACTTTGCCGCTTTTGTCGATAAAGACCATGTCGAGCGACAAATAAGTGTTCTTCATCCACATGGCGACCTGATCTTCGCGCTTAAAATCAAACAACATGCCGCGATCTTCCGCCATGAAGCGACGATACATCAAACCGCGCGCGCGTTGCTCATCGGTGCGCATGACTTCGACCGAAAAACGATGCGTGCCAGAGGCCGTGATGATTTCAAGCGGTTCAAGGGCGGCCTCCTGCGCATGAACGGCGGGGGCCAGCACCAGCAAAAGGCTCAGAAGAAGATGACGCAGGGACATGGAGGCCTCAGTGGACGATGTCCCCCCACACTAGCCCACGCAATGGCTTATTGCGAGCCGAGCGCCATGCTGCAGGAATGAGAGACAATGCCGCCGCTTAGTGCGAGATCGGCAGATTGGTTTCGAGCGGGCGAATTTCCGCTGCCATCAGGCCCTTAGGGCCATTGCCAAAGCGCACCAAAAGGCCATCGCCCGGCTTCAAATCCATAATGCCGAAACGGCGCAGCGTTTCCATATGGATGAAAATATCATCCGTGCCCTCGCCGCGTGTGACAAAGCCAAAGCCACGCACACGGTTGAACCATTTGACCACGACAATTTCAAAACCGCCGCTTGGTGTCACCTGCACATGGGTGCGGGCAGCCGGCAATTGCGAAGGATGTGTGGCAGTCGATTCATCCAACGAGATGACGCGGAACACTTGCAAGCCTTTGGAACGTGCCTGCACTTCGCACATGACACGCGCGCCTTCTGGTGCGGTTTGAAAACCATCACGGCGCAATGCTGTCACATGCAAAAGCACATCAGCGCCACCATTGTCGGGAACGATAAAGCCATAGCCCTTTGACACATCAAACCACTTAATGCGGCCAGACATCTCGACGAGATCGGCGGGGCGCTCGGACGCATTTTCCGTCTGGGCTGACTCAACCCCGTTGGAAAGATTTGGATCGTTGCTGCCCAATGTCGCCCCCGCGCCCCATGCGCTTTTCAGTCCCTGATCTCGGGAAGGCCCGAATCGAGCCCCCGTCCCCCGAGTCGCGAGGGCAAGATAGCATCGGCCTTAAGGCGACAAAGGTGTTTTTTCCGCGCCCTGTGGAAGACTGCCCCCGTCATCCACGCCTTTTCGCACCACCACATCCAGAACATCACCAATATCCGCCCGCAAAACGAGATCGGCCAAACCATCGAGCGGCGTCGGATCTTTGTTCAAAATGACCAGTACAGCGCCATTTTCCTTGGCGATGACAGGGAAAGCGGCCGCCGGATGCACGACCAAAGACGAACCTATTGCGAGAAAAAGATCGCAATTGAGTGTCGCCCGACGAGCGCGCTGCATCTCCTCTTGCGGCATGGATTGTCCAAAGGAAATTGTCGCGGATTTTACAATCCCACCACAGGCGTGACATGCAGGCGCCCGGCCCGCCCCCTCAACCACGCGACGCAATGCGACCAATTCATGACGCGCGCGGCAATCAAGACAAAGCGCATAAGTGCCATTGCCATGCAATTCGATGATGCGCTCAGGCGGCACGCCTGAAGCCTGATGCAATCCATCAATATTTTGCGTGATCACATGGCTCATCTTGCCCGATGCAATCAGCCGCGCGAGAGCGCCATGACCGCGCCCCGGTTTGGCGCCTGCATAAAGATCATCCATTGCAAATTTGCGTCGCCAAGCTTCCAGACGCATCTCTTCACTGGCGAGAAAATCAGGAAAAGGGATCGGCGCATGACGCTTCCAAGCGCTATCGGCTGAGCGAAAATCGGGCACGCCACATTCAGTGGAAATGCCAGCCCCGGTAAAGGCCACCGCTTGATCAGACCCCTCAATCAAGGCCGCCAGCCGCGCCATGCCTTCGGCCACATCCATTCTTGGGCTCCACGAAAGCTCTTTTGTGCATCAAGGGGTTGAACCCCGGCCCGCGCAAGGGTCAGATAGGAGGCATCCAATCTAGGGACAAATCATGGAACTGCGCAATATCGGCCGCTCCGGGCTTCGCGTCTCCCTCATCGGATTGGGCTGCAATAATTTTGGCGGCCGCACCGGGATCAATGAGAGCAAGCCTGTCATTCATGCTGCATTGGATGCGGGCATCACGCTCTTCGACACGGCCGATATTTATGGTGGCCAAGGTGGCTCTGAAATTGCCCTTGGCCAATGGCTCGGGCCACGCCGCAAAGACATCATTCTGGCCTCCAAATTCGGCATGGCGATGGATGAGCGCGGTGAAAAGAAAGGCGGCTCGCGCCGCTACATTATGCAGGCCGTGGAAGAATCCCTGCGCCGCCTCAAAACCGATTGGATCGATCTTTATCAATTACACCGACCCGATCCCCTCACCCCCATTGAAGAAACTTTGCGCGCTTTGGATGATCTGATCCGCGCAGGCAAGGTGCGCTATATCGGCTGTTCTAACCTGCCCGCATGGCAAGTGGTCGATGCGCAAGCCTGTGCCCAGATGCAAGGGCTCCACCATTTCATCTGCGCGCAAGATGAATATTCGCTTCTCTTCCGCAAAGCAGAAGACGAGCTCATTCCAGCCTTGCGCGCAAAGGGTATGGGCCTCCTGCCCTTTTATCCGCTCGCAGGTGGTATGCTCTCTGGCAAATATCATCGCCATACGCCAGCCCCTCAAGGCTCACGCTTTGCCGATCCCAAACTCGCCAGCCGCTATCTCCATGATGACAACTGGCCGAAAGTGGAAAAGCTCGAAGCTTTTTGCGCCGAGCGCGGCAAGAGCCTGCTTGAGCTCGCTTTCTCATGGCTGGCGGCGCAAGACGTGGTGCCCAGCATTATTGCAGGCGCCACAAAGCCCGAACAAATCGCCCAAAATATTGCCGCCGCAAATTGGAAACTCACGGCGGCAGAATTAGCAGAGATTGATCAGATCACGCGATAGCTTAAAAAAGCTTCAGCCCTTTTTCGACATGGTCGCGAATTGCACGACTTGGGCGGCCATGATCTCAATCTGCTTGCCGATATTTTCATCTGAACAGCCATCGGCGGTGAATTTCACAACGGCTGAATTGACGGCAACACCGAGTGGCACATTCCAACCGCGAAGCGCATGACCAATGGCGCGCAATTGCGCGAGCACGGTGCCCGGACCCTGCCAGCCATAGCCCAGACCAATGGCGCCAATGGCGCGCCCATCAAAATAGACGCGCGTATCTTTGTTCATTTCTTCTGTGTAATCGAGCGCATTTTTCACAAGACCCGAAACCGCACCATGATAGCAGGGCGAGGCCATGATCACGCCATCTGCACGACGGCAAGCGGCAATGAAATTGCGCGCTGCTTCATGATCATTGGCAGTGGCTGGATCATACATGGGCATTTGCAATTCAGCGCCACCAAATAAATGTGTTTCCGCACCAAGTTTGCGCGCATGAGACAGCGCCAATTGCAACGCCTGTTCAGATGATGAACCCGGACGCGTTGTGCCCCCAATGCCAATGATAAAAGGCTTCCCCATGACCCATATCCTTCTTTTCTTTTTATGATCTTCAGCGCGTCAGTGGCTTGCCTGCGAGCCAATCAGCCCCATCCGCATAAAGCTTTTCCACCTCTGGCCCTTGCAGGCCCGGCATGTCTTTCTTCACCGGATAGCCAATCTGCGATTGCAAATAAGCCAGATGGCGATAGCCAACCGGGAAAGCATTGAGCAAAGCAGGATCAAGCTTCACGCTCTGCGAGGGATCAACGGGATCCATGCGATCTTTTTCATAGATCGGCTGGCGCAGCACAAAGCCCCAACGCCCATCGCGCTTTTCCAGGAAATCATAGAAGCGACCGGTGCAAACCACATCAACCATGACATCATGCACAAGGGCACGCTGAGAGATTGTCATTTTGGTTTGCGAAATGGCACGTGTGCCATTGATATCGGCTGAATGACCGCCCAAGAAATGCAAAATGCTGACGCCCTTGGCCCAACCCTTTTTGCTCATGTCGATGAATTCATCGGCCGTGCCTTGCGTCCATGTCGCCATCATGCGGCCATCATCAAACCAGACCGTGCGAAAACGATCCCAATGGCCAGCATCACGCCAGACAACCCAATTTTCGACAAGCTGGCGAATGGCCAATTGGTCGAGCAAGAGCTCGTTCATCTTTTCATCCCTCAAATCACGTCAGCCCAAACAAGCCTGAGCCTCATGGGCGAGTATAAAGGCTGGGGCCCGCCAACTGCAAATGGCGCACTTGCTCTGCCAACACTTGCTTTCACTTCACTTGCGAAGCGGCCTCTTTCATAATGGGCGCCCATTTGCCGATTTCAGCTTCGACAAATTTCTTCAAACCCTCCGATGTGCGGTTTTCCTTGCGCGGGATGACAGCACCAATGGCTTCCAACTTGCCCTTGGTGGCGGGATCATCCAGCGCCGCATTGGCCGCCGCATTGAGTTTTGTAACAATGTCCTTTGGCGTGCCTTTTGGAGCAAACATGGCATTCCAGCCAGATGCTTGATAGGCGGGCAATCCCGCTTCCATCGTGGTGGGCACATCAGGCAAAGCGGGTGAACGCTCAGGCTGCGCAATGGCCAAGGCGCGAATATTGCCTTGGCGAACCTGCGGCACGAGATGGGGTATCTGATCGCAGAGGAAATCATACTGGCCCGACACAATGTCGTTCAGCGCTGGGCCTGAGCCCTGATAAGCCACCATTG
>CAWUNF010000059.1:0-8080 GCA_963923195.1 uncultured Hyphomicrobiales bacterium
CAGCGCGCAAGGCACTGACTAGGAGGCTCATCAGGCCCCTGATCGCTTCACCACAATTGAAAAGATGGATTAGGCCGCCGCTTCGGCGGCCTTTTCTGTTGGTTCTTCGGAGGGAAGAACCGGGGGCAGGCCGGAGCGAATGCGGCGCATGCGTTCAGCCGTTGTGACTTCAAGCGCTGCCGCATCAGAGCCGCGCGCAATGAAGTAAGAGCCACGCGGCACATAGCCTTGGCGCTCCGAAGCCTCGCGCATCATCGAGGCGCCACCAAACAAAGCTGCGGCCACGCTGACCAAATAGGCCATTGCCAAAGTCACGGGGCCTTCAATGAGGCCCACACACCAAACGAGGCAAATGGCAGACAGCATTTGCCAATTGCGAAAGCGGGCATAAAGCAAGGGCGGCAGAATGGCCCAGATCGGCGAAATATGATCAGGCACAAGGATCAATTCACCCGTGGTCTGCATGCCACCCCAATAATGGGGCCAGTTCACACCGGTGGGAATTGTGACATCTTCAAGTGGGCGGCCTGCTTCGAAGGTCGCGCCATCCAGACCTTCACTATAGACCAATTTAAAAGCGGTCTTGCCGCGCATGATGAAGAGCAAGTCAGAGCGCTTTAATGTGCCCAAAAGATCATTGTCTGAGACAATGGCATGGGGTGGATGCGGCCCGAAAGATAAAATGCAATCTCCCGCCACAAGACCCATGCGCTCAGCAGGCGTGTAGCGGGTGACTTTTGTCACCACAACAACATCATCAAAAGTGCGCGTTTCTGTTTTCATCATGCAATCTTTTACTGAGGCTTATGGATAACGGATCATATCTCTTTCGCGAGCAGCCTCTCGCGCGCGTGCAGCCTGAGCGCGCTGTGCAGCGCTGGGGGTTGCAACAGGTTTTTGGGGTGGCGGGGGTGGGGCCACTTGCTTGGCTTGAATTTCGCCAATGCGCTGAGCAATGACTTTATTCGCAGCCAGAAGATCATCAAGGCTCTTTTGCAAAGCGGCAATGGCTTTATCTGGGCTATTGGCGACAGGAGCAGGCGTGTTGATCTTATTGGCGAGAGCCGCTTGACCCACGGTTAGGCCTTGAATGGTCTTGCGCAAATCTTCCTGCATGGCCTGCGATTCTTTGAGCTGAACCGCAGATGCTTTAATGGCTTCATCAATCTTCTTGCTGGCGGCAACGAGGCCATTGATCTCGCCTGCAAAGACGGTAAGAGCTTCGCGGTTTACTTTGGCGGTGGCGTCAAATTCATTAAAGCCACGCTTATAGAAAACGAGCGCGCCAAAGACACCGCCGCTGGCAATGGTCAAAATGAGCAGCACAGCATAAATGAGGATTTTATTATTGCGCTTATGGCCGGCAATGAGATTTTGCACCTCACCGCGCAGGCGCTGAATTTCTTGCGCAGAATCAACCGCCGTGCTGGCGGAGGCGAGCGCCAGTTCAATCGCTTCTTCAATCGGCGACCGACCGTCCTTCGCAGGTTTATCGGCCTCTTTTTCAGCGCTGGCATCAGCCTTGGATGCTTCACCTGTATCTTTGCTTTCCGCAACCGCGGGTGGCGCTGTCGCTTCGGGTGCTTTTTCCTCGGCTTTGGCGGCGGCTGCTTTTTTCGGGGCCTTGCTCATGGGGCGGCGCTCCTCTTTGGCGCATCTGTGGCCGTGCGGCGGGCACAGGGTTGACCGGATGAAGACATAACATCGAGCGCGGGAAGTCGGCTCGATTGGAAACCAAAGGCCGTGCACGCATAGGGGCGTGCAGGCTGATGCGTGATGCGGAAATAACGGCAGCCGAAACAGGAAACGTGTGTCATTTACGTTTCTCCAACTTGCGACCATTGGCGTCAAATTGCATATCGTCAGGCACTTCGACGTCAGGCATTTCGCCTTGAGCGCCAGCATTGAGAACAAAACTCAACACGGTTGCCACAGCGCGATAGAGTTCAGCGCGGATCTCGCTGCCAATTTCAGTCGTGTAATAAAGGGCACGCGCAAGAAGCGGCATTTCAAGAACCGGAATTCCAAGCTCTTCTGCCTTTTCACGAATATTTTGCGCGATTTTATCAGTGCCCTTTGACAGAACTTTCGGAGCCGCGCCTTCTTCAAAGTCATAGCGCAAGGCAACCGCAAAATGCTCAGGGTTGACGATGACAACTTGGGCTTCAGCGACATTGGTGACCGATTTACGCTGGGCCACCTCTTGCTGCAATTTGCGAATGCGATTCTTGACCTCGGGGCTCCCTTCGGTCTGCTTCATTTCATCCTTGATTTCCTGACGCGTCATCAACATGCGCTGCTTATGCTGATACCATTGCAAGAAGGCATCACCCGCGCCAATCAGCGCAATGGCGCCCACCATAATGAGCAAAGTGAGCAGGAGAATGTCGCCAGTATCCTCAACAGCATTTTCAAATGGTGTTGCCGAGAGACGCAAAATATCAGGCAAGAATCCTTTGAGGACGATATAGCCGACTAGTCCGACAATGATGATTTTGACAATGGCCTTTCCAAGCTCAATGAGGCCTTGTGTACCGAAGATGCGGCTGAGACCGGTAAGCGGTGAAATGCGGCTACCTTTCGGCAGAATATTTTTCCAAACGAAATGCAATCCACCGAGGCTTAATTGTGTTGCGACAGCAGCCAGCATGATCGGAATGGCAAAAGCCAGCATCAGAAAGCCCGCATTGCTAAAGCGATCTGCCAAAACATGGGTGAGCGGCAAATCGCGCGCCAATGGATTGTAAAAATCCATACCAAAGCGGAAGCTATTTTGAATCTCTTGATAGTAGAAACGCCCAAAGAAATAGAATTGGGCGCAGCCCACCAGCAGCACAACCGCCATCACGAGATCGCGTGACGATAAAATTTGCCCTTCTTGAATAGCTTGTTCGAGCCGTCGGCCCGTTGGCTGTTCTGTCTTTTCCTGGCCGGTTTCCTCGCTCATGCGGGCGCTCCCTTGCCAAGGATCAGATCACGGACGATGCCAGCCACAGCTTGCAGCAAGCCCGACATGCCATTGCCAATGGTTGGCAAGGAGACCAGCAAGACGGCAAAGCCCATGAAGATGGTGATCGTGAAGCCAATCGAAAAAATATTCATCTGCGGCGCGACGCGCGTCATGAAGCCGACGATGATATTGGTGAGAAAGATGAGAAAGACGACAGGTGCGGCAATCAGTAAGGCGGCTGAAAAGATCAAAGTGCCAGCTTTGCCAATGCCTAAAAACATATCGCCATTGAAATCTGTGCCAATGGGTAAGACGTCATAGCTGGTGGCTAAAAGGCGCAGCAAAATGTGATGCCCTTCTGTCACCAGAAAAATCATCGTCATCATGATCGACAAAAATTGCGAAATGACAGGAGATTGTGCGCCTGTTTGGGGATCAACCATAGCGGCAAAACCAAGCCCCATTGCGCCAGCCATTTGTTCACCCGCCACATTGATCGCAGCAAAGGCAAGCTGGAAAACAAGACCGATGGAAAGGCCGAGCAATGCCTCGCGCGCTAAAGTTAAAGCGCCAATGGGCGAGAGCAAATCCACATCTGGCACTTTAAGGGTGCTTGCGAGCGCGATTGTCACAGCCATTGTCAGCGCAATGCGAATCGGAAGGGAAACGGCTGTTGCCGATAGAATGGGAGCGGCTGCAAAAAGCGCCCCAATGCGAACAGCCAGCAGCATGAAGGCCACCAGCTCTTTCATCACCAGGTCTTGATTGAGGAGGATCATCGGTTGACCCTCGACACTTCTGTGAAGACCATTTGGAAGAAGCCAGAGACGGTGGAAATCATGAAAGGTGCTGAGAGCGCCAAGACGCCCACAACGACCACCAATTTCGGCACAAAGGTCAGCGTGGCTTCATTGATGGATGTGGCAGCTTGAAAAATACCAATCAACAAACCAATCACCAGCGAGGCAAAAAGGGCAGGGCCGATCAACATGAGCACGCTCATGATCGTTTCATGGCCTATGGTGATGAATTGTTGATATTGCATCGTCAGCCTTTCAAAAAGCTTTCGATGAGCGAAGTCACGGTCGCGCTCCAACCATCCACCACAACAAAGAGCATGAGTTTGAATGGCAGAGACACGAGTGTCGGGGACAGCATCATCATGCCAAGCGACATGAGCACGCTGGACACGACAATATCAATCACAAGGAAGGGCAGAAAGAGCAAAAAGCCAATGGTGAAAGCTGTGCGCAATTCACTCATGACAAAGGCTGGCACAATCACCTGATAGGGAACGGTCGCTGGTGAATCATAGCTCTTGTCGCCTTGTAAATCCGCCAATAGCAAAAGATCGCTTTCGCGCGTATGGCGCAGCATAAAACCTTTTAATGTGGTGCCGGCGCGGGATGCAGCTTCCTCAATCTGAATTTGACCTTGCGTATAGGGCGTGAACGCCGTCTCATTGATCGTCTTAAAGGTTGGCGCCATGATGAACAACGTCATGAACAAGGCGAGGCCAACAAGAACTTGATTGGGTGGCGTCTGTTGCGTGCCGAGCGCCTGGCGCAAAATCGACAAAGTAATGATAATGCGCGTGAAGCTTGTCATCACCAAGAGAAGAGAGGGCAAAAGCGTCAGCGCTGTCATCAGCGCGAGTGTTTGCAAAGATAGGGAGAGCGTTTGTCCGCCCCCCGGTTGTGATTGCAGTTTTAGAAGCGGAATATCCAGCGCATTTTGTTGCGCGAATGCCGGCACGCTCATCAATCCCGCAAAGGCAGCCACGCAAAGGAGTGAGAGAAGACCTTTGCGCATCAGGCGTAATCCTGATCAGATGCGCCAATGACCTGCAAAGCTGTGATGCCAGATTTGTTGAGGCCGCAGATGACTTTCATACCGTCAATCTCGACAACAGCGAGTTTGACGCCGGGCGCGATATCAATACTTTTCTTCAGCGCCTTAGGGGCAGATCCAAATGCATTGTGCAAACGGTCGCGATAACGCGTCAGCAGAAAGCCCACGCCCACAAGGACGCAGAGCAAAACCGCCATAACAGCGCTATAGAGACCAGCAGATGTCACAGGCTGCGCACCCGCTTTTCGGGGGATACGATTTCTGAGAAGCGAATGCCCAAACGCTCGCCCACCAACACCACTTCGCCACGTGCGAGCAAAGTGCCATTGACGAGAATATCCAGATGCTCGCCCGCAAGGCGGTCGAGTTCGACAACAGAGCCATCATTCAGCTTCAAAAGATCGCCGATTGATATTTTCGTACCACCCACTTCAACCGTGAGTTTCACTTCAATATTTTCAAGCCGCTTCAGATTGGCAGAGCTGCCATCAGCGCTCTCTTGTTCAGTTTCTGCATTGGACATGGGTTTTGTCTCTCTCTCACTCAACCGACAACGCGTACGGCCAATTTGCCGTCACGGTCGCCCATCATGCCTGTAAATAATTCTTCGCCCTCGACGAAGACACGCACAGTTTCAAAAGCCGGAATATTGACGATCATGCCTTCTTGCACATTCATCAATGTTTTTAGGCTAATGCTGGGTTCAGCAATGCGCGGCACAAAGCTCAAAGGCACTTGCATGAGTGCGTCTTCGAGGTGACGCTCCCAATTCATGTCGCGGCTTTCACCAACACGCTGGATCTTGCTACGAAGAATGGTTGCAATCTGCTTCAAGGCCTGGCGCGGATAAAGCACATCAATCGTAGCGGGTTCTGCAAAGGGGAGCTGAACGACAAAGGAATTAACGATCACGCTGTCCGAGCCCTCCACAAAGGAGGTGAAAGCCGGGTTCGTTTCGCTGTTCATAAATTCGAATTCGACCGGGTAGACTTCGCGCCAAGCTTCTTCCAGCGTTTTCAAAGTCCCATCGATGACGATTTCTAAAATACGTTCTTCCGTTGGGGTGAATTCGGTTTGGCGCGTCACGCCGGGATCACCACGGCCGCCAAAGAAAGTATTGACCAAAATGCTGATCAGGCGCGGCGGAACAGTAATGAGAATCGTGCCTTTTAAAGCATCTGCGCGCGCAATGCTTAGACTTTCAAATTGGCTCATACCGCGCATATGCTCTTCAAAGCGCTTAGTCGCAGGCGGCAAAGTTGAAATGCGTGGCATGAAGCGCAGCATGGGCAATAAAACATTGCGCAAATTGCGGCCGAAGCGTTCATTGATTAGGCGTAATGTATGCAGATCGCCAAGCAGACCCGCATCTTCTGCACCGAAGACATAGGGCTTATATTCGACATTTTGACGCGCACCGGGCGCGGTGTCGATTTCACCACTATTCAAGCCTTCGATCAGCGCGGAGACTTCTTCGTTGCTGAGTTTGCGGTTGTCTGACATGGGTCGCTTACTGCATCACGAGGGCGGTGATGTAGACATTTTCGATGCCGCCGAATTCCGTCCGTTCAGTCAGAACGCGGTTGATCACATCGCGAATTGCATTTTGCATTCGGTTGCGGTTTTCCACGCCAACCACTTCGACCTCGCTCTGTTCCGCGATTAAGGCCAAGACTCCCGCACGAATAGCGACTTCATGCTTCTGCACGTTTTCAATGACTTTTTTGTCATATTGCGTGGCCAGACCAATGCTCACTTGAACGAAGCGCTTGGAACCGCGCAAATTCGTAGTGAAATTGCCGGGAAATTCGAAATAGGTCGTCGCAAACTGCTCCTTTGACGGAACAGGCTTGCCTTGAGGGCCCGCAGGTGCCGCCGGCGCGCCATGCGCATCCTTCGCACCTTCTTTGCCAGCAGCCGGTGCGCCATGAGCATCGCCATGCGCATCGCCAGCAGGTGCTTTCTTTTCGATGACGATTGCGAGCGGATTATCTTCCGGCGGCTTTGTCAAAATGAAATAAGCAACCGTGCCGCCAGCGCCAACGCCAACGAGCAACAAGCCGACAAGAGCCATGATGAGGATCTTGACGATTGGCAGCTTCTTTTTCTCTACCTGTTCTTCTTCCTGTTCCGCGGCCATTTTGGCGCCCCTTCTCTCAGGCGTTCATGTCGAGGGCGAAGGTGTCAGACTTCGCGCTGCGGTTTGTTTGTGAATTCATCTCAGTCTCAGACGTGTCTTTGCGGTTTTTCTCGCGCTGTTCACCATCTTCAGAGACATCGAAACCAGTGAGTTCCAAGCCACCAACCGATAAAGCATCGCGCAGATCGCCTTCAATGGAACGCAAGCTTTCCACCGCTTCACAGGAGCTGGCATTTGTCGTGAGTTTGAGTTTCGAGCCATCCATTGTCATGCGGATGACAATTTGGCCAAGACCCGGCGGATAAAGTTGCATGCGGATTGTATCAGCGCCATCGCGCACAGCCGCGATCACCTGGCGCTCAATGGCTCGCATACGAATTTCATGCGCCTGCGCACGGCGCTCTGCATTATTGGCTTCATTGCCTGAGGGCGCAAAAGCGTCAGCCACTTGCGCACGCGTCGCAGTGGTGGCGCTATTTGAATCAAAATTTTGCACCTGCGGGCTCACATTCATCGCCTGTTCGCTGCCAGTGCCTTGCACGATCTCAATATCACGGACACCCATTTTTACGAGGTCACGAATATTGGCGTTGCTTCTTGAAGAAGTCTTAGCAACAGGATTTGCGATAATTGTTTCTCTATTTGTTGCGAATTTCAAATCATCAAGCGGCTTTTGATGGGCAGCGCGGGCGAGATTGGCATCCTTATGAAGGGCCTCAACCACAGCACCAACATCGAAAGCGGGAATATTATTATCATCTGATGGCATTGCCGTAGATGTCGCGGCCAATGATGGCTGAGTGGTAAATTTAGGGGCGGCGACTGACGCGTTTGCGGCTTGTTCCTGCTTGAGCATGTGGATCTGCGCGTCGGGAAGAAGAGGGCGCGGCGCTTGCAATGCGTCTTTCAGCTCATCTTCAGCGGCAATTTGCGAGGGTGAGGATGTTTCCATCGGTTGCGGCAAGGAAACAGTCACGATGCTTTGAGCTGCGGATGTTTCAAGCGGCGCCACAATCTGCCTTGTGACATGAATGACCTGAAGTGATGACGTCTCGCGGCCCTCTGTGCTGGGGACAGAAGCTTTTATGTCGTCATCTGTTAAGCCGGGCGCATCGTCATTCATATCGATCTCGGCTTTC
>CAWUNF010000060.1:0-7977 GCA_963923195.1 uncultured Hyphomicrobiales bacterium
TGTCCGGATCCCCGCCAACCGACACACGACCACAGGCACGTGCGATTTGGGCAAGTCGGAAAATATGGATTCCTTAAGGGGGCGCAAGCATTTTTTTGCGCCCTGAACCGAAATCTTCGCGCATTGTGAACGCCGTGTTGCAAAAACCACAGCACGACGCCACGGAAAGGCCGCTTGCAGCCGTGCTGAAACGGCTTTACCTCGTGTGTGACCGCGCAATCTTGCGCTCAATTGAAGGCATGACATGCCGCATCTGACCCGCCGGGGACTGACCAAGAACCTCGCCACGCTGCTTGCTAGCTCCACGCTGAGCCTGGCGGCTCTGCCCTCTGGCCTCACCGAGGCTTTGGCGCAGGCCCCGCAGCAAAAGCCTGCGAAATTTGCTTTTGAAGATGTGCAGCGGCGCGCCCGCGAGCTGGCGGCCGTGCCTTATGCGCCGCCCCCCGCTCTGCCCGATGCCATCCAGAAGCTCGATTATGAGAGCTGGCGCGACATTCGCTTCAAGCCAGACCGCGCCGCGCTTGCGGGCTCGCCCTTCCGGCTGCAGGCTTTCCACCTTGGCCATCTCTTCCGCCGCCCGGTGACGATCAATCTCATCCGTGAAGGCATTGCGACGCCCATCCCCTATGCCGCCAATCTGTTTGACTATGGCCGTGCCAAATTCGACAAGCCCCTGCCCGTCAATCTGGGCTTTGCCGGTTTTCGCCTGCATTACGCACTGAATGATCCGCGCGTCTATGATGAGGCGATTGCTTTTCTCGGCCACAATGCCTTCCGCCTGCTCGGCCGCGGGCAGCGCTATGGCCTCTCGGCTTTGGGCCTTGCGGTCAACCCCGGCACAGAAAGCGAAGATATTGCGCAATTCATCGAATTTTGGGTGGAAACGCCTGAAGCCAATTCGGAACGCGTAACATTTTACGCATTGCTCGACAGCGAGACAGTGACAGGCGCCTATCGTTTCGATTTCGCGCCCGGCATTGAATCGATCATCGATGTATCAGCCACGCTGCATCCGCGCCGCCCTATTCACAAGCTGGGCTTAGCCCCGCTCTCTTCCATGTTCCTCACGGGTGAAAATGATCGTCGCGTCTTGAACGATTGGCGCCCTGAATTGCATGATTCAGATGGGCTTCTCATCAATACAGGCGCGGGCGAATGGCTCTGGCGGCCTTTGCGCAATCCGGCGCGCCAAGAAATCTCATCCTTCGTTGATCGTGATGTGAAGGGCTTTGGCCTGATGCAGCGCGACCGCACATTTGAACATTACCAAGATCTCGATCTCGCTTATGAATTGCGCCCGTCTTACTGGATTGAGCCGCGCGAAAATTGGGGCGAAGGGCAAATTGATCTGATTGAAATGCCCGCCAAGGATGATGCGCAGAATAATATTCTGGCTGCATGGATTCCCAAAGCGCCCGTTGATGCAGGCAAGCCCATCAATCTGTCATGGCGCATCACATCGAGCCTTGATTTGCGCCGCCTGTCGCCCAATGGCCGCGCCATTGCGACATTCCAAACACCACCACGCGCTTTTGGTTCATCTGAAGCTGTGTTGCCGGGCTCACGCCGTTTTATCGTTGATTTTGCAGGCGGCGAATTGCGCTATTTCCAAACACAGCCGGAAGCGGTGGAAGTGGTGGCCTCAACAACAAGTGGCGAAATCACACGTACTTATGTGCAAGCCAATCCGCAGACGGGTGGCTTCCGCGCTTCTTTTGATGTGCAGCTTGCACCTGGACAAAGCACCGATCTACGTGCCTTTTTGCGCATTGGCACACGCGCCTTGACAGAAACATGGACCTTCCCGTGGCGCGCGGATTAAAGCCACATATTCGCAAAGCGCGATTGAACGATCTCGAGCGCGTGACCGAGATTGAATGGAGCATGTTCAACTCCGATCAACTCTCGCGCCAATCTTTGCGCCGCTATATGCAAGTGCCCTCTGCTGCCATGATTGTCGCAGAGGATGATAAAAAAATTATTGGCTATGCTTTAATCGGTTTGCGCAAAGGCTCAAAGATTGGCAGGCTTTATTCCATCGCCGTCGATAAAGCCTGCGGCAAACGTGGCGTGGGACGTGCTTTGCTCGCAGCCAGTGAGCAAGTCGCTAAAAAACGCAAATGCACGCTCTTTGCTTTGGAAGTGCGCGCGGATAATCACCGCGCCATCAAACTCTACCAAAAGAATAGCTACAGGCTGACGGGGCGTGAAAAAAATTGGTATGAAGATGGCGGCGCCGCGCTGAAATTTGAAAAGGCGCTTTAATCCAAAGGCCCATCGGCCAGACGCGCCAGATCAAACGCTTCAATATCTTGCAGCAATTCGAGAAAGGCTGTCGCGCCATAATCAGCGCTGGCTTCTCCCTTTTCAAGCGTGGCAAGAGCCGCATTGCCCATCGCGCCCGCAGGCGACAGGTCCTGCGACATCCAGCCAAAGCCGACCCCATGATGCGCGCGCAGCCAAGTAAAACTGCGCTCCATTTCTACATTGGCGCTGGGAAAATCTCCGACATCTTCATCACGTACAAGATCGGGACGAAAAGCCATCATCAGCGAAGTTTCAATATCCCCTGCATGAATGCCATGCGCGCGCTCTTCCGCCGAAAACAAATCATCTGGATAGCCAAAACGCGTCCATGAGCAGATAACAACAAACATGGTGAAGCGGCGACGCAATTCGAGTGCGACATGGTTCATCACGGCCACATTGCCGCCATGCGAATTAAGTAGCACCATTTTGCGCACGCCTGCGCGATGCAAGCTCTCACCAATCTCAATCCAAGCGCGGGTCGCTGTTTCTGCCGACAGGCTCAGCGTGCCTGGATAGGAATTATGCTCATCCGATTTGCCAATGGCCTGGATGGGCAGAAAGAGAACGGGGGAATCGGCTGGCAGGCGATCCACCACGCGCTCCAAATAGCCTTCCATGATGAATGTGTCGGTGCCGAGCGGCAGATGAGGCCCGTGTTGCTCCACGGCCGCGACAGGCAGAACGGCGATGATCTTCTCCATATTGAGGGAGTCGAAATCGGTCCAAGCAAGTTCGGTCCAATAATGGGTGGGGAGCATGGGGCAAATACCTTTCGAGGAGGAAACTATCTGTCCCCATGAAGCCCGGCAACTCCCGCTCGTCATTGCGAGGAGGGCGCGAGCCCGACGCGGCAATCCATAGCACTGATCATTTGCGATAAGCGCCCCGGCTATGGATTGCTTCGTCGCTTTGCTCCTCGCAATGACGAGGCTCTGGACTTTGCCTCACAGAACGCCACATTGGGGAACAAAGCGGAGTGAGCGAATGAGCATGATGGTCCGGGCGGCAGCCCTGTTTCTGGCAAGCGCGCTGAGCGCTGAGGCCGCCGACAAAGTGCGCTTTGGCACGAATTGGCTGGCGCAGGCCGAACATGGCGGTTTCTATCAGGCGCTCGCCGATGGCACTTATGCAAAATATGGTCTCGACGTCGAGATCATCCAAGGCGGGCCACAATCCAACACGCGTTTAATGCTCCCCACAGGCCGCCTCGAATTCGTCATGGGCGGCAATATGCTGCAAGCTTTCGCGGCGGTGGAACAAAATGTGCCGACAGTGGTCGTGGCCGCAATGTTCCAAAAAGATCCGCAGGTCTTCATGTCGCATCCAGGACAGGGGCGCGACACATTCAAAGATTTGGTTGGCGCGCCCATTTATCTCGGCAAAGATTTTGTCGCGGCCTCTTTTCCTTGGTTCAAAATGGAATATGGATTTCGCGACGCTGATCTGCGTCCCTATAATTTCAATGCAGGCCCTTTCATTGCCAATAAGCAATCCGTGCAGCAGGGCTATGCAACAGCAGAGCCTTTCGCGATTGAAAAACAGGCGGGCTTTAAACCCAATGTGTTTCTCCTCGCTGATTATGGCTTTGATACTTATTCCACGACGATTGAAACGCGCGCCGATCTGATTGCCAAAAATCCAGACCTTGTGCAGCGCTTTGTTGACGCCTCCATCATTGGCTGGGTGAATTATCTCAAAGGAGATCATATCAAAGCCAATGAGATGATCCGCCGCGACAATCCCGATATGAGCGCCGAGCAGATCGCTTATTCTCTTCTCAAAATGAAAGAATATGGGATTGTTGATTCTGGCGACAGCAAGACGCTTGGCATTGGCGCCATGACCGATGCGCGACAAAAAAGTTTTTTTGATAAAATGGTCAAATCAGGCGTCGTCAAAGCCAATGTCGATTATCGCAAAGCCTATACGTTGCAATTTGTGAATCGCAAAATAGGGCTGGAGACAAAGTGACGCTTCTCACGCTCAGCTCAATGGGCAAGACTTTCGCCAATGGCACGCAAGCACTGGCGCAACTTGATCTCACCGTGAGGCAAGGCGAGTTTATTTCGCTGCTTGGACCCTCGGGCTGCGGCAAATCCACCGCTTTGCGAATGATCGCGGGTTTGGAGCGGGCTGATCAAGGTGCGCTCACATGGGGTGCACAAAGGCCTGATCTTGGCTTTGTCTTTCAAGATGCAACCTTGATGCCTTGGGCTGATGTTTTCGACAATGTGTTTTTGCCTCTGCGACTTAAAGGCCAATCACGCGCGCAGGCAAAGCCAAGGATTATGGACGCTTTGACGCGCGTTGGCCTTGCCAATTTTGCTGCGCATATGCCGCGCGAACTCTCCGGCGGCATGAAAATGCGTGCCTCGATTGCGCGCGCCTTGGTCACTGAACCCAAATTGCTTTTGATGGATGAGCCTTTCGCAGCTTTGGATGAAATCACACGCCATCGTCTCAATCGTGATCTTTTAAGCCTTCAAACTGAACTTGGCATGACGGTGATTTTCGTCACCCATTCTGTTTATGAGAGCGCCTTTCTCTCAAGCCGCATTTGCGTCTTTACACCACGGCCGGGCCGCATTGTGGAGACGATTGATGTTGCGCCCATCACGCCGCGCACCGAAGATTTCCGCTTGAGCAGCATCTATCTTGAGGCTTGCGCCAAAGCCTCACGCGCTTTGGCAAGCGCGATGGAAAGTGTGATGGAGAGCACATGAACCTCGCGCGCCTTCTCCCCGTCTTGGTTTTTGCCAGCCTGATCGGCGCATGGGAATGGATTGTGCGCGCGCAATCAATCCCGCCCTATATTTTGCCCGCACCCTCCCTCATCATGGCAACTTTGCAAGAGGATTGGGCGCTGCTATCTGCCTCTCTTTGGGTCACATTGCGCATCACCGCTTTGGCATTGCTTCTGGCCACCAGCATTGGTGTGGCGCTGGCCATTTTATTTGCGCAATGGCGCTGGTTAGAGCGCGCGGTTTTTCCCATTGCTGTGATTTTGCAAGTCACGCCGATCATTGCCATTGCACCTTTGCTGCTCGTTTATCTCGATGCAGAAACGGCTGTTTTAGCTTGCGCTTTTCTCGTCGCCTTTTTCCCAATCCTTTCCAACACGGCTTTGGGCCTATCATCGACCGATCATCATTTGCGTGATCTCTTCGATTTATATGGCGCAAGCGCATGGCAAGAGATGCGCTTTTTGCGCCTACCCTCGGCCCTGCCCTATTTTCTTGGCGGATTGCGCATTGCCGGCGGCCTTGCGCTGATTGGGGCTATTGCCGCTGAAATTGCAGCGGGCGCATCAGGTCAGGGTGCTGGCCTTGCCTATCGCATCGTGGAGGCTGGCTATCGGCTCAATATTCCGCGCATGTTTGCCGCTCTCACGCTGATCTCTCTGGCGGGCATTGCCATTTGGTCTGTTCTCGATTTTGTGAACCGTGCTTTGCTGGCGAAATGGCATGATTCCGCGCGTGAGCGCAGCCTATAAAGAAAATATGAAAACCATGCATTTGCTCTGAGGCGCGCTTTGTGTTGCGCTGAGCAAGATTAAAAACGCCGTTAGGAGCTTTTAAATGTCTCTTCTCTCCCGCCGCCATTTCACTGCGCTGATGGGCGCTGCTGCACTTTCTGCCCCTGCTTTCGCGCAAAATGCGGCTTGGCCCAACAGGCCCATTCGCTTGATCTTGCCTTTTGGGGCGGGGGGCGTCGCTGATATTACCGCGCGCATCGTCACGGAACGTCTGGGCGATAAGCTTGGCCAACGCTTTGTCATTGAAAACCAGCCCGGCCCCGGCGGCATTAATGCGGCACGTGCCGTGCTCTCTGGCGGCACCGATGGCTATACGCTGGCGCTTTTTTCCAATGGCACAGCGGTCAGCGTGAATATGTTTAAAGAGCTGCGCTTTGATCCGGTGAAAGATTTTACACCCGTCTCGACGCTTGGCTTTTTTGATTTCATTCTCGCCACAGATGCGAAGTCACGCTATCAGACACTGAAAGATTTTATCGATTACGGCAAAGCCAATCCCGGCAAGATGAATGTCGGCACAGTGGTTGTGGGCTCAACACAAAATCTCTCCGCTGAATTGTTAAAGTCGGCCACAGGTCTTGATTTCCGCATTGTGCCTTTCCGCAATACGCCTGATCTTATGCTCTCGCTCACCCGCGGCGATGTCGATCTGATGATTGATTCCTATTCCGCGCTGAAGAGCATGATTGATGATAAGCAAGTGCGCGCTTTGGCGTCATCTGGCCCAACGCGCTCGCCTGTGACACCCAATCTGCCAACGGCGGCTGAAGCCGGCGTTGCAGGTTATGATGTGACATCATGGAATGCGATTTTCGCACCCGCTGGCACGCCCGCCGATGTCATTGCTAAAATGCAAAAGGCCATTTCAGATGTGCTTGCTGAGAATGACATTAAAGCGAAATTGCTTGAATTGGGCATTGAGGCCAAGGCACTCTCTGGTGCGCAACTCGCCAAGCGTTTGGATGATGACATTGTCAAATGGGGCGATGTGATCACCAAAGCGAATATTCCAAAGAACTAAGCCTCAAAACTCAGAAGGAGAGATGCAGATGAGCGATATTTTAATGCCTGTGCGTCTCTCCGATTCTGTCATTGCGAATTTGCAGGCACGCCACACATTGCATCACTTATGGGCGGCCAAAGACCCGCAAGCTTTTTTAAATGATGTTGCGCCCCGCATTGAAGCGATTGTGACAGCGGGCGCCATTTTGGCCAATGGCATGGCTTTCGCCACAGATGATGCGCTGATGGCGCGTCTGCCGAAACTTAAACTCATCGCCAATCATGGTGTGGGCTATGACACAATTGATGCCGCAGCCGCAGCCGCGCGTGGCGTGATCGTCACCAATACGCCAGATGTTTTGACCGATGAAACAGCCGATACGGCTTTTGGTCTTGTGCTCAACACCGTGCGCGAGTTTTCAGCCGCTGAGCGTTATTTGCGCGCGGGCGAATGGGCACAAGCGCCCTATCGTCTCACCGCAAGCCTTCGCAATAAGGTGCTTGGTATTTTGGGGTTGGGACGCATTGGCAAGGCCATTGCCAAACGCGGCGAGGCTTTCGGGCTGAAGATCGCCTATTGCGGACGAAGCCAACAGGCCAATATTGCCTATCCCTTTTATGCAAGCCCGCGCGCTTTGGCTGAGGCCTGCGATATTCTTGTCATTGCTGCACCGGGCGGGCCACAGACGCGCCATCTCGTCAATGCCGATGTCTTGCACGCTCTCGGACCACAGGGTTTTCTGATCAATATTGCGCGCGGATCATTGGTTGATGAAGCCGCACTCATAGCTGCCCTTCATGCGCGAACCATTGCCGGTGCGGGGCTCGATGTCTTTGCGCAAGAGCCTCATTTCTCAAAAGACTTTCTCACCACACCGCATACGGTTTTACTCCCGCATGTGGGCTCGGCCAGCATTGAGACGCGCCAAGCGATGGAAGATTTGCTCATTGCCAATGTCGATGCTTTCGCCCAAGGCCGCCCGGTGCTGACACCTGTGCCTGAGTGCGTGCTTGCGGGCTTAGCCGCGCAATGATAGCCAAAGAGATGACGCTTCTCTTAGGGAGACATTGCGATGAAAAGGCCAAGCTCTAGCGCAACTCTTGCCGCGCTCATCTTGGCTGCATGTCTA
>CAWUNF010000061.1:0-7945 GCA_963923195.1 uncultured Hyphomicrobiales bacterium
ACATGCCGCCAATGACAATCGCCAAATGGTAAGGCGGGCAAGCAGCCGTGCCGAGGGTGAGAATCTTCTCTTTCAAAAACGCAATCATGCGATCATGGGTCAGCAGTGACGGTGTTGCCTGAAAGAGGAAAGTCTTATTGGCTGAGCCGCCACCCTTGGCCATGAAAAGAAATTTGTAGGCGTCTTCGCCTTCCGAGAAAATATCAATCTGCGCGGGCAGATTATTCTTCGTATTTTTCTCTTCGAACATAGAGATGGGCGCGAGCTGCGAATAGCGCAGATTGCGCTTTTCATAAGCATCCATCACGCCTTGGGCGATGGCACTTTCATCCTCGCCATCGGTCCAAACAAGGCGACCCTTCTTGCCCATCACAATGGCTGTGCCTGTGTCTTGGCACATGGGCAAAACGCCACCGGCTGCAATATTGGCATTCTTCAAAAGATCGAAAGCAACAAACTTGTCATTGCCGGTCGCTTCCGGATCATCAAGAATTTTTCGCAATTGTGCGAGATGGCCAGGACGAAGCAGATGATTGATGTCGATCATCGCTTGTTCGGCGAGCAGTCGAATCGCCTCGCGGCTGACGGTGAGCACGTCTTTGTCGCCGAGCTTCTCGACCTTCACGCCCTCGCTCGTCAATTTGCGATAGGGGGTTGTGTCTTTGCCGAGGCGAAAAAGCGGGCGGTGCTGATAGGTCATCGTCGGATCCCGGTTGGAAAGTCTGATGCGGCTTTCTAGTGCCTCGCCGCGCGCTTTCCAAGATCACCCAAAGTTCGGGGATCAGGCCGCGTTTTGCGAGCTCGGAGGCTGGATCAGCATTGTATAGAGCGCGGCCGAATCGCGTGTTGCTCGTAGCTTGGTCGTCGTGACAGGATCACGGAACAGACGCGCCGTGCGCGCCAAAGCCTTCAAATGATCAGCGCCCGCTGTTTCCGGCGCGATCAGCAAGAAAATCAGATCAACAGGCGCGCCATCCAGCGCTTCATAATCAATCGGGCGCTCAAGACGCGCAAAGACGCCAAAAATGCGGCCAGCCTTGGCGAGCTTGCCGTGTGGAATGGCAATGCCATTGCCAACGCCTGTGGAGCCCAGACGCTCACGCTGCAACAAAGCATCAAAAATCTCGCGCGCGGGAATCCCCGAGACGAGGGCTGCCTTATCGCTGATTTCCTGCAAAGCCGCTTTTTTGGACGTAACTTTCAGCGACGGCAGAATGGCGTCAGGGTTGAGCAGATCCTTGAGCGACATGATGTTCCGTGGCCCGGTCAAAAACGCATGTTTTGGAGCAAGAAGCATGCCGCAGGGGAAGCTGCGACATGCCGCTTTTTTTAGCGTCCAGACCCGCCAGATGCCCCATCTGAGGGGCCCGGGTCAATCCACCCCACATTCCCGTCAGGGCGGCGATAGACGATGTTCACACGTCTGTTACCAGCATTTCGGAAAACTTGGACGGGGGCGCCGGTAAAATCGAGTTCCATCACCGCCTCAGCCACGCTGAAGGTCTTGAGCGCGCTGGTCCGCTCAGCCACGACCACGGGGTGGAAATCCGTTCCCGCCTCCTCCTCCTCATCTGGGCCCTGCAAGACATAATCGGCGATCACCTCATGGGCTGGGTTGGCCGCATGATTTTGCGCCACGCCAGCATGATGATCTTTCAGACGGCGCTTATAGCGCCGCAATCGACCTTCCAGCCGTTCAGCCGCCTGTTCAAAACTCGCATAAGGTTCCTGTGCGCGTCCTTCAGAATGAAGCGTGGTTCCAGATGTCAGATGCAAAGTGCAATCTGTGCGGTAGCCTGATCCTTCGTGGTCAACGACGATATGACCTGTGACTGCTCCGTCAAAATAGCGCGCGGATGCGGCATTGATCCGATCCAAAATATGTTCGCGCAGCGCTTCACCAATGCTGAAATTCTTGCCAGAAACCCTGAGGCTCATGTCTTGCCCCCAATGCTCGACACATGACAGCGAAAGACGAAACACCAAAGGCATCCCGCTTTCGACCCGCATAGGCTAGGCCGGTCTTGTGAAGAAAGAAACACTCACCTTCGGTCAGCTTGACGTGATCGCCATTAGGCTGAGCGCTGCATTGCCATTTTTTCGCGACGACGCTCGACAGAGGAGGGGATGCGCAGACTTTCCCGGTATTTAGCTACCGTGCGCCGCGCAATATCAATGTTCTGTTCCTTGAGCTTCACCACAATGGCATCATCCGACAAAATGTCGCTCACGGGCTCTGCATCGATCAATTGTTTGATGCGGAAACGCACGGCTTCTGCCGAATGAGATTCGCCACCTGTTTTGGCAGGAATGGAGGCGGTGAAAAAATATTTCAATTCAAACAGGCCGCGGGGCGACGCCATATATTTATTGCTGGTGACGCGCGAAACAGTTGATTCATGCATGCCAATAGCATCGGCAATCGTCTTCAAATTCAAGGGTCGCAAATGTTCCACGCCATGCGTGAAAAACGCATCTTGCTGACGCACAATTTCCGCGGACACTTTCAAAATGGTGCGTGCCCGCTGTTCAAGCGATTTGGTCAACCAATTGGCCGTTTGCAGACAATTGGCAACAAAGCTTTTATCCGCCGCACTGCCCTGCATTTTTGAAACGCGTGTGGCATAAGTCTGATTGACCAAAACACGCGGCAATCCTTCTGGATTAAGCTCCACATGCCATGAGCCATCGGATGCCGCACGCACCGTCACATCGGGCACAACTGTTTGAATGGGGCCACCCCCAAAAGCACGTCCCGGTTTTGGATCCAGGCGACGAATTTCTGCCACCATATCGGCGAAATCTTCTTCATCGACGCCGCAGATTTTGCGCAAATTAACAAAGTCACGCTTGGCGAGCAGTGGCAAATGATCAAGAAGTGCCTGCATGGCAGGATCAAGTCTGTTTTTCTCGCGTAGCTGAATGGCCAGACATTCTGCCAAATTGCGCGCCCCAATACCGGCTGGATCAAAAGTTTGAATTTTCGTGAGCAAAGCCAAAGCAATTTTTTCAGATGTGCCGAGGCGCTCTGCAATCTCTTCAATACTTTCTGAAAGATAACCGGCTTCATCAATCGAATCGATGATCGCTTGACCAATCAAACGCTCAACTGGATCTGACACGGCAAGTGCCAATTGCTCACCCAAATGATCCTGCAATGTGACTTGTGCAGCGACATAGGCTTCGAGATCAGAGGCTTCACCATCAGCGCCGCCGGATGTGCCCGTCCACGATGTTGCAGAAAGACCCGCGCCCTCCAATGGTGCTGGCGCTTCATGGGGTGTTGGCGCGCGGTCTGAATCAAAAGAATTGCCGACTTCTGTGCCTAGATCTGATTCCAAACTCTGGTGATCGGTCGCCAAAGATTCCGCTGCCCAATCACCCTCGACACGAGATGTGTCACCCGGATCAAAATCAGCCTCGCCATCCCAATGTTCAGCATGTTCGGCGGGCGCATCGGGAATCGCATCGGGGCGATCTTCCGCACGCTCCAGCAAGGGATTGCGCTCCAGCTCCTCCTCAACAAAGGCGGCCAGTTCGACATTCGAGAATTGCAGCAGCTTGATCGCCTGCAGGAGCTGCGGCGTCATCACCAGGGACTGGCCCTGGCGCAGCATGAGCTTTGTCGAAAGCGCCATTAGCTGATCAATACCCTTTTCGACCGGATCAAGCCCGGCCCGAAAATTGCATATACACGAATCAGTCGGCGAGGGCTATGCAAACACCCCCAAACGGGGCCTTCGTAGGTAGGTCTCTGACAAACTTAGTTAATTTTAGCCCCAGCGATGACGGAAAACCGTCACATGCGGAAGTCTTGGCCGAGATAAAAGCGCCGGACATCCGGGTTGGCCACGATGGCATCGGGTGCGCCTTCGGTCAGAACTTGGCCGGAATGGATAATATAGGCCCGGTCGATCAGCCCCAGCGTCTCACGCACATTATGATCCGTGATTAAGACACCAATGCCGCGCTGCTTCAAATGGCGCACGAGCTGCTGAATATCGCCGACCGCAATCGGATCAATGCCCGCAAAGGGCTCGTCCAGCAGCATGAAGCTCGGCTGGCCTGCCAATGCACGCGCGATTTCACACCGACGGCGCTCGCCACCCGAAAGCGCGATTGAGGGCGCTTTGCGCAAGCGCTTGATGTCAAATTCAACCAGCAAAGATTCGAGCTGTTGCTCGCGCTCATCACGATTGGGAACCGTATGTTCAAGAACCGCGCGAATATTGTCTTCAACATTCAGCCCACGAAAGATCGAGGCTTCCTGCGGCAAATAGCCAATGCCCAAACGCGCACGCCGATACATGGGCAATTGCGTGACTTCATGACCATCCAAATCAATGCGGCCACGATCTGGGCGCACAAGTCCGGTGATCATATAAAAAACCGTTGTCTTGCCCGCGCCATTAGGTCCCAAAAGACCAACAGCCTCACCGCGGCGCACAGACAGACTCACATCTTGGACGACCTGACGACCACCATAAGTCTTACCCAGACCTGAAGCCGCAAGCCAACCTTCACCCTGTCCTTGAAAAGAAGGGGAACGTGCATCGCCTGCATTATGATGAGTGATGGTTGTCAAAATACGCTCGTGATCAACGGGCTGGTTTACGTTCAGCAGATTTTCCGGGCGATTTACCCTCATCAGAGCCCGGCGTGAAAATAGAATTCACACGACCACCAATCACCTGCGCATAGCCTGTGTCTAAATCATAGACGAGCTTGGAATCGCGCTCACCTTTGGTGACATTCGTGCCTTGGCTCAAGACAACATTGCCAAACAAATAGACTTTATTGTCGCCCTTATCATAGACGCCATGATCACCCGTGCCCACTTGATCGAGCTGCGTGACCGTCACAGGACCAGTGGCTTCAATGCGACGAATACGACCAGATGAATCTGATTGAACAGCTTGCTGAGCCGCCGCAAGACCTTCATCCTTGGTAAGAAACACCGTCATCACCGTTGCGCGCATGGTGGAATCACCCTGCTTCACAAAGACATTGCCGGAATAAACAAGCTTTTGATCACGGTCGAAATATTCAAGTTTTTCGGCATCAACTGTAATAGGGGCTTTGGAATCACCGCCCGGCAAAATGGGGCTGACGCCACGCTTCTTAGCAGGTGTAGGTGCTGATGCTGTTGGACTAGCTGCATGCGCCACACCAAATACCAAAGCTACTGCAACACATGCAGCAGAGAAAATGGCCGCTTTCTTCATTGAGCAGCGCCCCCCGAAACCGCCTCAGGCCTATCGCCCGATGTAAAAACCGAACGTACTTTACCTTCGAAAACGAGCCTTTGCCCATTATCGCGCATATCCATACGGTCAGCTTCAATCTCGCCTTCCGTAATTTGCACTTTCACAGATTCATCTGTGACCATTGTGCCGCTTTTAAAATCCATCGTCGCGCTTTTCATATCGATATCGTAATTGCTGCTGCGAATACGCACAGCATTTCGAAAATCCATAAATTCGCGGAAACTATCGTAAATGCCCGCGGACGAGAGAACGCGCACCGTCGTTTGATCAATCATGCCAATCTTGGCATCGAGATTGTTTAATTCGAGCATATTGGGTTGGCGCACATCTTGAACGCCCGATTGCGCATTCACTTCATAAGGGCGACCATCTTTGCGATAGCCAGCCAATCGCGGCTGTTCCATCGTCACACGTGTGCCGTCCAAATTTGTGCCCTTCACGGAAACTTCTGCCTGCGGTTTGGCAAAAGGATTAAACCAGGTGCCAAGAATGAAAGCGGCAGAGCCCATCACAGCCGATGCGAGAATGAAACGGCGCAACAAAACCACGCGTGAGGAATGGCGTGAGGCCGCGCGAAAGCTCTGCGCTCGCGAGCGCATCTTTGCTTCGGTCGTGTCACCATTCATCGTCACGGTCTCATAACTCCCCATAAACTCATGCCACACAAGGAGAGATAGTCATTCTTTATTGATGCGCAAATATGTCCTGCTCGGGCCAACCCAGCAAGTCGAGGCGGGCACGCACAGGCAGAAAGGCAAAGCAGGCGGCAGCCAGTTCCTTCCGCCCCTCACGCGCCAGCATCATATCGAGCTTTTCGCGCAAAGCGTGGAGATGCAGCACATCCGAGGCAGCATAAGACAATTGCGCCTCGCTCAGGACCTCAGCCGCCCAATCCGAGGATTGCTGCTGCTTCGACAATTCAATGCCCAAAAGCTCCCGGGTCAGGTCTTTAAGGCCATGACGATCCGTATAGGTGCGGACCAATCTGGAGGCAATTTTGGTGCAATAGACGCCATTCACAGGCGTCCCAAACGTGTGTTCAAGGACGGCAATATCAAAACGACCGAAGTGAAAAATCTTCGTGACACTTTGATCTGCAAGGAGCTTCTGGAGATTGGGTGCGCTGGTCTGGCCCTTGGCAATCTGCACCACATCCGCCGAACCATCGCCGGCCGATAGCTGCACAACGCAAAGCCGATCCCGATGCGGATTGAGACCAAGGGTCTCCGTATCAATGGCCACGCTGGCGCCAAATTTGGCGCCGGCTGGCAAATCGCCCTGATGAACGCGAATGGTCATGTGCTTTGCTCAAAATAGAAGATAACGGGGTCTCCCCGTCCATTACCCCTCGCAGGCAGGCTCAGCAAGCATGGGGGCCCCAAGCCACTAAGACCAAAGCTTTAGCGTGGCATTTATGTCAGGCGCTGGTTGAGCCCTGTGAATTGGTCCATTATACCTGAAATTATGCAAAATGGGGTGGGAACAGTGACACCAGCACAAGTCCGAATGGCACGGGCCGCGATCAACTGGTCGCTGGATCAGTTGGCGCAAGCCGCTGGCGTCCACCGCAACACCATCCATAATTTCGAAACGGGGCGTTATTCTGGCAGCCCGGAAAAGCTCCGAGCCGTGCGCCAAGCGCTTCAACAAGCAGGCGTTGAATTTATTGGTGAGGCTGAAAATGCCGGCGTGCGTTTGCGCCAAGCGCCCTCAACCTCCCAAAAAGCCCTTGCTGCTGGCCTTGCTATTGCCGGAACGGTAGGTGCGACAGCAGCTATTGGTCATAGCGTGCTAGTTGTGAATTCTGCACCAGAAGTGCGCTCACTGGCGCGTTCCATTTTGGAAGAATTGAGCCTCAATGTGATTGAAGCTGAAAATGGCGAAGAAGCTTTGATGATCCTGCAAGAGCAGGCGCTCAATCTCTCAGCCGTGCTCACCGAATCCGTTATGCCGGGCATGGACGGCATTTTGCTCGCCAATATCATCATGAAAACATGGCCAGCGATCAAAGTTGTTCTGTCGACGGGAGCGGCCGCCGTTCTTGAGCGTCAATTGCCCGCCAATACTGATGTCATCGCCAAACCTTGGCGCATCAGTGAAATGCTGCGTCTCTTCAAAGGCGTTTGATCAACCCATCGTTGGGTCAAGCACAATCTTCCCCATGCCGGGGTCAGATTCCATCATCGCATGAGCTTTCGGCGCTTGCGAGAGCGGCAGGACATGGGCGATACGCACTTTGATCTTGCCTTCAGCCGCGGCTGCAAAACATTTTGGGCGATCTGCATCGCGCGCACCCGGCATGCCTTTGATCGTGATTTTATGATCATAGAGATGGAAGAAATTAATCGTCACATTCGGCCCACCATGAGCGCCTGCGGTGACCAAACGTCCCTTTTCACCCAATGTCAAAAAAGCATCCGGCAAAACTTTTGGATTGGCAATATTGTCATAAAGCACATTGACGCCTTTGCCTTCGGTAATGCGCATCACTTCTGCGCGCAAATCCTGCGTTGAATAATCAATCGCATGATCGGCGCCAAGTTCCAGACCCGCATCGGCACGCGCGCGCGAACCAGCAGTCGTAATCACACGCGCACCAATCACATGCTTGGCAATCTGAATGCCAACGCTGCCGAGATTGCCACTGGCGCCCATGATCAAAACCCATTCGCCAGCCT
>CAWUNF010000062.1:0-7903 GCA_963923195.1 uncultured Hyphomicrobiales bacterium
ACGCGCAACATGCGCTGCGCTCATGATGCGGCCACCGACACTTTGTCGGGCCCCTATTCTGAAGAAGAGTTTTTCGACGACCTACTGCGCGTGACCGGTGGCAACACCAATGAAGATCTCGCGCGCATGATGATCCACGAGTCGAAAGACATGCTCGACTGGATCGTGCAGCAAGGCGTGCGCTTTCAGCCCTCGCTCGGTGGCACTTTGTCGCTTGGGCGTACCAATTCCTTCTTCTTGGGCGGCGGTCGCGCCATGCTGAATGCGCTCTATCGCACGGCAGAAGATTTGGGCGTAGCCATTGCCTATGATGCTGAAGTCATCGGCATGGATATTGAGAACGGCATGTTCTTAGGCGCAAAAGTCAAGCGCCCGGAAGGCGAATTCAAAGTCCGCGCGGGCGCTTTGGTTGCTGCCGCTGGCGGCTTTGAAGCCAACAAGCAATGGCTGGAGGAAAGCTGGGGCCCGGCGGCGCGCAACTTCCTCATTCGCGGCACGCGACACAATCGCGGCACGGTTTTGAAAATGCTGGGCAGTGCAGGCGTCGATCAGATCGGCGACCCAACGCAATGCCATGCAGTCGCGATTGATGCGCGTGCACCTGAATATGATGGCGGCATTATCACGCGCCTTGATTGCGTGGTCTTTGGCGTCGTCGTGAATAAAAATTGCGAACGCTTTTATGATGAAGGCGAAGATGTCTGGCCCAAGCGCTATGCGATTTGGGGCCGCCTTGTGGCCGGCCAACCAGATCAAATCGCCTACATTATCTTTGATGCGTCTTCGCTTGAGCTGTTCATGCCCTCTTGCTTCCCGCCGATCAAAGCGGACAGCATTCGCGAACTCGCCAGCAAACTCGAACTCAATCCGGATGCGCTTGAAAAGACGCTCAGCGAATTCAATGCCGCTGTGCAGCCCGGCACATTCGATCATACGCAATTGGATGATTGCCGCACGCAGGGCCTTGCCATTGAAAAGACCCATTGGGCGCGCAAAATTGAAAAGGCACCTTTCTATGCCTATCCGGTGCGGCCGGGCATTACTTTCACCTATCTTGGTGTGCGCGTGAACCATGAATCACGCATGATGATGGCGGATGGAAAACCATCGGCCAATATGTTTGCTGCTGGCGAAATCATGGCCGGCAATGTTTTGGGCAAGGGCTATGCCGCAGGTATCGGCATGACCATCGGCAGCGTCTTTGGGCGCATCGCGGGACGGGAGGCAGCTCACAATGCACGCAACTAATACGCTGGCTGAAGCCGATCGTTTGATGACATTGTGCAATAGCTGCCGTTATTGCGAAGGCCTTTGCGCTGTTTTCCCGGCAATGGAAATGCGTCGCGAATTTTTGGATGGCGACCTTAATTATCTCGCCAATCTCTGCCATTCTTGCGGGGCTTGCTATCACGACTGCCAATTTTCGCCGCCGCATGAATTTTCGGTCAATGTGCCGAAAGTCATGTCGCAAGTGCGTACCGATTCTTATGCCGCTTATGCTTGGCCGCGCGCTTTCGCGCCTATGTTTGAAAAGAACGGGCTCAAAATTTCACTTATTGCAGCATTGAGTGTGGCTATTTTCATTGCAGGCTTTGTCGCCTGGCATGATCCTGCTGCCCTCTTCGGTCAACATGCCGGCAATTTCTATGCGCTCATGCCGCATAATACGATGGCCGCGATCTTTGGCGTCGCTTTCCTTTATTCTGTCATCGCCATGATCATGGGCATTCGCCATTTCTGGAAGAACATTGGCGAACCGGCGGCGACGCTGACGCAAGGCGGCTCGCTCTGGCAGGCGATGAAAGATGCCTCAACTTTGCGCTATCTGGATGGTGGCGGTGTCGGCTGCATGAATGACAGTGAGCGCCCGACCGACAATCGTCGTCGCTATCACCATTTCACCTTCTATGGTTTCATGCTCTGCTTTGCCTCCACCAGCATTGCGACGCTCTATCATTATGTGCTGGGCAAACACGCGCCTTATGCTTGGTATGAACTGCCCGTCATTCTCGGCACGCTTGGCGGCATTGGTTTGGTGATTGGCCCGATCGGCCTGCTGATGGCAAAGAAAGAGCGCGATCCCATGTTGGTCGATGAAACGCGAAAGGGCATGGATGTCGCCTTCCTGGTGATGCTTCTTGCCACAGGTGCGACGGGGCTTGCGCTTCTCATCTTGCGTGACACCTCCAGCATGGGCCTTTTGCTCAGCCTGCATCTGGGTGTCGTTTTCGCGCTTTTCGTCACCATGCCCTATGGCAAATTTGTTCATGGCATTTATCGCTTTCTCGCCTTGGTGCGCTATGCGAAAGAAAAGCGGATGATTGAATCAGGCGAAGCGGGAACGGCTTAGCCGTTCACGCGCTCCACTTTGGAGACGACAGATTTGGCTTTCATCTGCGCGATAATTGCATTGAGGTGAGCGAGATCGAGCACTTGCACGTCAATCACAATGTCGCGGAAATCTGGCGAGCGCGACACAAATTCAATGTGATCAATATTGGCGCCCGCATCACCAATCACGGTTGAGATCACGCCCAAAGCACCCGGTTCATTCAGCGCATTGACGATAATGCGTGCAGGGAAGAAGTCTTTACGCTCTTCATCAATATCCCAACGCACATCGAGCCAGCGCTCTGGCTGATCATCAAAATCCATGAGCGCGGGCGATTGGATCGGATAGATCGTAATGCCTTCACCCGGCGTCAATATGCCAACAATGCGATCACCGGGCACAGCACCGCCATTGGGCGCAAAGCTCACGGGCAAATCGCCGCCAAGGCCACGAATGGGAATGGCCTGTGTTTCTTCTTCGCCCTCCGCACCCGGCACTTTGAAGACGAGGCTCTCAGCCTTTTTCAAACCAAACCAGCCACGCTCTGTTTTGGGTGCAGCAATGCCGGCTTTGCGCTCTTCTTTAAAGTCGGGATAGACGGCTTTGACCACATCGCCCGAAAACATTTCGCCACGACCAACCGCTGCCAAAACATCATCAATATTTTGGCGCGCAAGACGCGGCAAAGCGACTTTCAGCTTATCATCGGAATAGGCTTTTTTCGCCCGCTCAAAAGCGCGCGTGACGATTTGGCGACCAAGGCCCGCATATTGCGCGCGCACAGCATCGCGTGTCGCGCGCCGAATGGCAGCACGTGCCTTGCCCGTCACAACGAGGCTTTCCCAAGCCGCCGGTGGCACTTGATTTTCAGCAATGGCAATTTCGACTTCATCGCCATTTTGCAATTCAGACAGAAGCGGCGCGATGCGACCATTGATTTTGGCACCGACCGCATTATTGCCGACCCCCGTATGGACCGCATAAGCAAAGTCAATGGGCGTGGCGCCGCGCGGCAGCGCAATCAAGCGGCCTTTTGGCGTGAAGCAAAAAACCTGATCATGGAAAAGTTCGAGCTTGGTATGCTCTAAAAACTCTTCTGGTGAATCGCCTTCCGCCAACATTTCAATCGTGCGGCGTAGCCAGCGATAGGCGCGGCTTTCGCGCGAGAGGGCATCCGCATCATTAGCGCGCCCATCCTTATAAAGCGCGTGCGCGGCAATCCCATATTCATTGATCTCATGCATGTGATGCGTGCGCACCTGCAATTCAACGCGCTGACGACCGGGGCCCACGACCGTTGTGTGCAGCGAGCGATAGTCGTTCTGCTTGGGCGTTGAAATATAATCTTTGAAACGGCCCGGCACGAAAGGCCATTTGGTATGGATCATGCCGATGACGCGATAGCAATCTTCAACCGAATCCACCAAAACGCGGAAGCCAAAAATATCGGACAATTGTTCAAAGGCGATGGATTTACGCTCCATCTTGCGCCAGACGGAATATGGTGCTTTTTCACGCCCCTTGACGTCGGCATGAAAACCACGCGCGGCCAAAGCCTCGCGCAATTCATCTTCAATCTTGGCAATCAGCGCGCCGTTTTTCGTGTGCAGATCAGCAAGGCGCGCTTCAATCATAGCGCAAGCGTCAGGCATGAGCGTTTTGAAGGAGAGATTCTCCAATTCATCACGCATATGCTGCATACCCATGCGCCCAGCTAAAGGCGCATAAATATCCAGCGTCTCTTCGGCAATGCGCTTGCGCTTTTCCGGCGGCACGAAATGGAGCGTGCGCATATTGTGCAAACGGTCCGCGAGCTTCACCACAAGCACACGCACGTCATCGGCAATGGCGAGCAGAAGCTTACGGAAGTTTTCAGCCTGCTGCGCTTGCTTCGAGACAAGATCGAGCTTTTTAAGTTTGGTGAGGCCATCCACCAGCGCACCAATTTCATGGCCAAAGAGCTGGTCGATTTCTTGCCGCGTGGCGCCCGTATCCTCAATCGTGTCATGCAAGACGGCGGCGACAATGGTCGCATCATCGAGCTTGAGGTCGGTGAGAATAGCGGCCACTTCGAGCGGATGGGAAAAATAAGGATCGCCCGATGCCCGCTTTTGAGCACCATGTGCCTTCATGGCATAGACATAGGCGCGGTTCAAAAGCTCCTCATCGGCCTGCGGATTATAGCGCCGCACCCGATCGACCAGCTCATATTGCCGCATCATCTTATTCATAACGCTCTGCGCATCCTTAAAAACACCGCGCCCCGCAAATCACATGCGCCAAGTATCGGGCAAAGCAGGCACCAGTGACAACCCGCAAAAGAAAAAAGGCGCCGGAGACAACCGACGCCTTTTTAAAGTCCAATGAGAGCGGCGATGGTTACTCGCCATCATCCTCTGTCTCGGCCGGGGGCACGAGACCTTCAAGACCGCGCAACAGATCTTCTTCCGTCATACGGTCGAATTGAATGTCGCCGTCGACATTGCCGCCAAGATCAGCCGCAGCCGGGGTGAGAGCCGGGACAACTTCTGCTTCCGGCTCGTCGACTTCGACATGCTTCTGCAGCGAATGGATCAGATCTTCCTTCAGATCTTCCGGCGCCAAGGTCTCATCAGCGATTTCGCGCAGAGCCACAACCGGGTTCTTGTCATTGTCGCGATCAATGGTGATCTGCTGGCCCGAGGAAATCATACGGGCGCGGTGGCTGGCCACAAGAACCAGCTCAAAACGGTTTTCGACCTTGTCGATGCAATCTTCGACGGTGACGCGTGCCATGGGGCGACGTTCCCTAAAAGGAGAGGAGGACGTGGATTGGCCCTCTCCCTACACGAAAGCCCCCCCAGAGGCAACCAAAAGCGCACGCCCCCAGCCCGCCCCAAAAAGCGACGCCCTGCGACCCGTTTAAGCTCCTAAAATCACGCTAAGTTTTAGTCAAACCGTTTTCAGACAACAATTTTTCATCATATTTACTTGACGGAACCGCCCCTGAGACAGATGGTGTCGCCATTGCCCCGGGCGCTGAGTCTCCTGAAAACAGTCTTTTTGCCCCGGCATGGAATTTTGCCCATTGGCGCAGCCGCCCTTTTGATGCGGCTGGAGAAGCGGATTTTGAGCGAAATTCCTCCTTAGATAATGGAAAGAAGAGTTTTTTAGCATGGCTCATGAACGCATCGCGCTCTTTATCGATGGCGCCAATCTTTACGCTACTGCCAAGTCGCTGGGTTTTGATATCGACTACAAGCGGCTGTTGAAGGAATTTCACTCGCGTGGCCGTTTGGTCCGGGCCTTTTATTACACGGCGCTGATTGAAGATCAGGAATATTCCTCGATCCGCCCGCTGATCGACTGGCTCGATTATAATGGCTTCTCGGTTGTCACCAAGCCAACCAAGGAATTTGTGGATTCAATGGGCCGCCGCAAGGTCAAGGGCTCGATGGACATTGAACTCGCCGTTGATGCGATGGAAATGGCCGGCCATATCGACCATATGGTGCTCTTCTCTGGCGATGGCGATTTCCGCTCGCTGGTGGCTGCTGTGCAGCGCAAGGGCGTGCGCGTGTCGGTTGTCTCCACCATCACCACGCAGCCACCGATGGTCGCTGATGAATTGCGCCGTCAGGCGGATGAATTTGTCGATCTTCTGCATCTTGCCAATAAGGTTGGCCGCGATGCGAATGAACGTGCCCCGACGCCGCGTGAGCGCCGCCCGGCTGGCACAGATGAGATGCTCGACACGTAAGACGAAATCGTTACCCTCGCGAGCATGGCCAAAACATCAACCAAGCTCGTGCCGGGGCGCGATTGTCCGCTTTGCCCGCGCCTTGTTGCTTTTCGCAATGAGGCGCGCGCATCTTTTCCCGATTGGCACAATGCACCCGTCCCATCTTTTGGTGAGACCAGCGCACAAGTGCTGATTGTGGGCTTGGCGCCGGGATTGCGTGGCGCCAATCGCACGGGCCGCCCTTTTACGGGCGATTGGGCTGGCGACCTTCTCTATGAAACTTTGATTGAGCTTGGTTTCGCCCAAGGCACTTACGAGGAACGCCCTGATGATGGGCTAAGGCTGATCAATTGCCGCATCACCAATGCTGTGCGTTGCGTGCCGCCTGAAAACAAACCAACGCCTGCTGAAATCAACACATGTCGGTCTTTTCTCATCCCTTCACTGGAAGAGATGAAAAATCTCAAAGCCATTGTCGCCTTGGGCCGAATTGCGCATGATTCCGTGGTGCGGGCGCTGGGCGCTAAACTCTCTGCCATGCCCTTTGCACATGGCGCTGTGCATGAGGCAGGACGCTTGCGCCTCTACGACAGCTATCATTGCTCGCGCTATAATACGAATACAGGCGTGTTGACACCCAAAATGTTCAAAGATGTTTTTAAAAGCGTGAAGCGCGATTTAAAGGCCTAAGAGGCCGTCATTGCGAGGAGCCGCAGGCGACGCGGCAATCCAGCCAAAAACACCAAATATGCGCCAGTCGCAGACTGGCTCTGGATTGCTTCCCGCCACGCTTCGCTCGCGGTTGCAATGACGGATAGAGGGCTCGTCACCCACGATCACGCAGCAAACGGCCCTGCTCTTTCTTCCAATCGCGTGCCTTTTCGCTTTCGCGCTTGTCAGCCACATTTTTGCCGCGCGCCAAAGCAATTTCAATTTTCGCACGGCCTTTTTCATTGAAATAGATTTTGAGCGGCACAATCGTCATGCCTTTGCGCTCAACCGCTTGTGAGAGGCGCGCCAGCTCGCGCAATTTCACCAGCAATTTGCGGGGACGGCGCGGCTCATGATTAAAGCGATTGGCCTGTAGATATTCCGGGATATTGGCATTGTAGAGAAAGAGCTCGCCGTTGCGATCAACGCCCACATAGCTCTCTGCAATGGTTGCTTTGCCATTGCGCAATGATTTCACTTCTGTGCCGGTGAGCATAATGCCCGCTTCCAGCGTATCGCCGATTTCATAGTCAAAGCGCGCGCGACGATTGTCGGCGGCGATTTTGAAATCCGGCTTGTTCTTCGCGGCCACACTATTTCTCCGGACCGACGGCCGACATTCAGCCGCCGATCACACCCGCATGAACCATAGCAGAACGGATCACCGCACGCGTGGCTTCCGTCACCGGCAGAAGCGGCAGGCGCACTTCATCCTTCACTTTGCCAAGCAGAGACAGGCCATATTTGGCGCCAGCCACACCCGGCTCTTTAAAGATTGCATCATGCAGCGGCACGAGACGATCTTGAATTTCGAGCGCCCGCGCATAATCGCCCGCAAGCGTTGCCTCCTGCATCTGCGCACAGAGATTCGGCGCGACATTGGACACAACTGAGATGCACCCCACCCCGCCCGCTGAATTGAAAGCAACCGCCGTCATATCCTCGCCCGAGAGCTGGATAAATTCTTTGCCCATTGCATGGCGCTGTTGCGACACACGCGCGAGATTTCCCGTAGCATCTTTCACGCCAACGATATTCTTCAACTCAAAGAGGCGCTTCATCGTGTCGACCGACATATCGACGACCGAACGCGGGGGAATATTATAGATGAAGATCGGAATGCCGATCGCATCATTGAT
>CAWUNF010000063.1:0-7663 GCA_963923195.1 uncultured Hyphomicrobiales bacterium
ATTTCTTCTTGCTCTTTCTTGTTTAACCAATGAGGCTCGCGCCGCCGAATTTTTCACGCCAGCGTGGAATGACCTCTTTATTATAAACATTATCGGGCACCTCGCCGCGTAAGGCGGAGAGAACCGCACGGAGCGCCCATTGAATGCCCGGGCGCAATTCACCGCCTTCATTGAAGGAAGCCGAATGGGGCGAGAGAAGCACCTTATCGCCAAGCTGGCGCAGGGGCGAATCCATGCCAAGCGGCTCTTCCTCAAAAGCGTCAATGGCAGCCCCACGCAGCCGCCCCTCGGCAATCGCTTTTGCAACCGCGTCTTCATCAATCACTTTGCCGCGTGCCGTATTGATGATGATGGCTGAAGGCTTCATGAGTTTGATCTGCTCGTCGCGCAGCATGAAGCGCGTTTCCTTCGTCAACACAACATGGAAGGAAACAACATCGGATTCGCGCAGCAGAGTTTCATAATCCACACGGCGTACGCCCGTGAGCTGAAAGCGCGAAGGTTCTGCATAGGGATCATAAGCAATCACCTTCACACGCCAAGGGGCGAGCAATTGCGAGACACGGGTGGCGATGCGCCCAAGGCCGACAAGCCCGATGGTGATGCCTGCATAACCATCTTCACGCGCGCCCAAAAAAGTGGTCGCCATATGCGGCTCACGCCATTTGCCTTCGCGCACTTCGCGGTCGCGTTGCACGACACGTTTCAACATGGCGAGCATCATGGCCATTGTGGTTTCAGCGACGCCAAAGCAATTGGATTCGGTGGGCGCATGGCAGACCATAATGCCAAGATCAGTCGCCGCATCCGTATCAATGTCATCCACGCCAACCGTATATTTGGCGATGACGCGTAGGCGTTGGGCTTCGGCCATAACGGCGCGCGTGATTGGCGTGTGGCGAATGGATGTGCCCATCAAAGCCACTTTGTCGCGCGTGGCAGCAGCAAAATCCGCTTCAAAATCGGTGCGCGGCATTTGCCACGCCTTTTGCCCAAAGGAGATCTCAAGCCCGGCAGATGTTAGCCTGTCGAGAATGTCTTTGGGTTCTTCACGTGGTGCGAAAATAAGGACATTGGGCTTGGACATGTCGCCTCCCTGCCGCGACTTCAGGCGGCTGGCCGGTATCCCGGCTCGGATTGATTATGCAGGAGAATGTGCGGGACGGAGCCGCCTCGGTCAAGCAGGGGCGGTTGCGCCAGCCAAGGGGCGCCTATAACCTATTGCCCATCAAGAGGGGCAAAGGCCCCCAAGCTTCTCAGGGAGGGAAGAATGGGTCTCGAAATCAGACCGCTCACCAAACATATTGGCGCAGAGCTTCGCGGAATTGACCTGCGCCAGCCGCTCGATGAGGCAACCCGCGCGGCCATTTACAAAGCATGGCTCGATCATCTCGTCATTGTCTTCCCCGATCAGAAACTCGAGCAAGAAGACTTGCTGCGCGTCTCGTCTTATTTTGGTGAGATTGGTGCTTTGCGCCGCCCACCTAAATTTTTCCCGCCGGGTTTCAACCGCCTGCTGCCCAACATTATGCTCATCTCGAATATTCGCGAGAATGGCGAGCCGATTGGCGCACTGCCCGATGGCGAGATGATGTTCCATCACGATATGATCCATGCGCCGATCCCGCATAATGGAACATTCCTTTACTCGGTCGAAATCCCCACACATGGCGGCAATACTTTATTTGCTTCGGGCTATGCGGCCTATGACACGCTAGATGCGAAATTGCGCGACAAGCTCGAAGGCAAGATCGCGCTGCATCATTATAATTATGGCTCGACCAAAAAGGGCGATGGGCACGGCACAGAAGCTTTCGGCCAGTCAAAGCATCCGCTCTTCCGCACGCATGAAGAGACCAAGCGCAAGGCCGTCTATGTCAATCGCCTGATGACAATTGGCATTGAAGGCATGGATGAGAGTGAATCGCAGCCGCTGCTGGATGCTGTTTTCGACCATGCCGAAAAACCAGAATTTGTCTATGAGCATGTCTGGAGCGTGGGCGATCTGCTGCTCTGGGATAATCGCTGCTCATCCCATGCGCGCACAGATTTTCCGGCTGATCAGCGCCGTCTCATGCTGCGCACGACAATCGAAGGCACAGTGAAGCCTTACTAATGTCCATCCCTGAGAAAGCGGATGTTCTCATTGCGGGCGGGGGGCCGTGCGGCCTCATGCTCGCCAATGAATTGGGACGGCGCGGTATCACAGCCGTCCTGGTCGATGAAAAGCCCTCGACGGCTTTCAATCCGCAGGCCAATGCCACGCAAGCGCGCACGATGGAACATTATCGCCGCCTTGGCCTTGCGCAGGATGTTCGCGCGCAAGGCCTGCCTGCTGAATATCCAACGGACATTGCTTATTTCACGCGTTACGCGACCTATGAGCTGGCGCGTTTCTCATTGCCTTCCGCTAAACAAGCAACAGATGTCATTAAACGTCTGTCGGGCTCATGGAGCGCGGCAGAACTCCCCCATCGCGTCTCGCAAAAGTTTGTTGAGACGGTGTTGCGCCGCCATGCGGAAGCACTCCCCGGTCTTTCGGTCAATTACGGCTGGCGTCTTGTCTCATTCCGCCAAGATGCTGATGGCGTGACAGGCGTCATCGAGAAAGCGGATGGCTCTGCGCGTCAACACATGCGCGCGTCTTATCTCGTTGGTGCTGATGGTCCGCGCTCCAAAGTGCGTGAGGCTTTGGGTTACAGCCTTGGTGGCGAGACCGGCGTGCAGCGCGATTTTATGGGCGGGCGTATGTGCGCGGTCTATTTGCGCGCACCTGATTTTTATAAAGTCGTGCCGCATCCGCCCGCTTGGATGTATGTCACTTTCAATGAAGATCGTCGCACTTTTATGGCCGCAGTTGATGGCAAGGGCGAGTTCGCTTTCCATACGCAATTGCGCCCCGGCGAAGATGAAAGCGCCATTACGGATGATATGGCCAAAGCCATGTTCCTGCGCGCAGCAGGCGCGGACATGAAAGTGGAATTATTGGCGCGCGGCTTTTGGACCGCGGGACATGCTCTTGTTTCAGACGGATTCCAAAAGGGACGCGTGTTCATCGGCGGTGATGCCGCGCATCTCTTCACGCCAGCAGGCGGCCTTGGCTATAACACGGCGATTGAAGATGCGGTCAATCTGGCATGGAAACTCGCTTGCGTTTTAAAGGGCAGGGGTGGCGCCAAACTTCTCGAGACCTACAGTCAAGAGCGTCAGCCATTGGCCCGTCGCAACACGGCTTACGCCAAATCTTTTGCGGATTCTTTGGGGCTCATTTCCGCGCCGCCTGAACTGGAAACAGCGAGCGATGCGGGGGCGCAAGCGCGCTCAGAAGCGGGTGAATATTTCAACGCCCATGCGCGGCGTGAATTCAACATCCCCGGCGTGACCTTTGGTGGGCGCTATGATGGCTCGCCGATCATTGTCAGCGATGGCACCGCGCCGCCGCCCGACAAAGCCAATGAATATGTGCCAAGCGCCTGTCCCGGTGGACGACCGCCGCATCTTTGGATTGATGAGCAGACCTCGCTTTATGATCTCTTCGGCTTTGAATGGACCTTGCTCGTCACGCAAGGCGCGCCTGATGTGGCGCCATTTGAAGCGGCCGCGACAGCGCTTGGTCTTGATTTGAAGATCGTGCGGCCAAGCCATCCCGCGCTTTTTGAGCTTTATGAGGCGCCGCTCGCCCTCATTCGCCCCGATCAAATCGTCGCTTGGCGCGGACAGGATGCGAAAAATGCCATTTCGGTCTTGCGGCAGGCCAATGGATTTCTAGACTGAGTTTCAAAGGCGCCCACCAAAATCGAGCGCTCATTCGGGAGGAGAATATGCGAGGAACAATCGCGGCAATGACGGCAGCTTTGGGCCTCATGGTCAGTGCGCCCGCATTGGCACAAGATGAAGCGGCCTTTTTCAAAGGCAAGACCGTGCGCATTCTTGTCGGGGGCGCATCGGGTGCTGCTTATGATTTCGTCGGTCGCGCATTGGCTGCGCATATTGGTCGCCACTTGCCGGGCGAACCTTCCGTCGTGGTTGAGAATATGCCGGGTGCGGCTTCCATCGTGATGATGAACCATCTCTATAATCGTGCAGCGAAAGACGGCACGGTCATGGGCATGCCGCTCAATGGCATTGTGCTGGAGCCGCGTTTGAAGAGCCTATCGCGCGATGGCTCAAATGTGCATTTCGATCTGTCGAAAATGCGCTTTGTCGGCACGCCCGCCCAACAACCGCAAGTGCTTTGGGTCTGGCACAAGACGCCCTATGCCTCGCTAGCGGATTTGAAAAAGACGCCGAGCAATTTCGGCTCCACCGCTCCGGGTGGTGACAATTTCATTCTCCCTACGCTCGCCAATGCCTTGCTTGGCACCCAGATGAAAATCATCACCGGCTATAAGGGCGTGAATGATATTTTCCTCGCCGCCGAGCAGGGCGAGGTTCATGGCGCCACCGTCAATTTCTCCTCGCTGCTGGGCAAGCCCGATTGGATGAAGGAAAAGAAAGCGCGCATTCTCATTCAATTCGGCACAGAGCGTCTTGCTAATCTGAAAGATGTGCCGACCGCCATTGAGCTTGCTTCTGATGAGGCCTCGAAGCAAATGCTGCGCGTCTATGCGACCAAGTTCAAAACAACCTATCCAATCTTGCTGCCACCCGATGTGCCAGATGCGCGGGTGAAAACCGTGCAGAAAGCCTTTGATGAGACGATGAAGGATAGAGCTTTCATCACGGATGCTGAGAAGATCGGCATTGATGTGGAGCCTTTGTCGGGCTCTGAAATCGAAAAAGTCATGGCGGAAATCAATGCCGCACCGCAGGAGGCGATTGATCGCCTGCGCCAACTCGTCAATTAATCAAGAAAAAAAAGGACTTTTGCCATGATTGAAACGCGCCGCCTCGGCCATATCACATTCTCAACGCCCGATTTGCAGCAGCAAATTGATTATTACCAGCATGTGCTTGGCCTCTCAATTGTCGAGAAGAGCGCGAAGCGCTGTGTGCTGGCCACCAAAGTCGGCCATGAAGCTGTCGTCGTAGAGAGTGGTGATACGGCTTGGCACACAGGCATTGCTTTGCAGGTGGCGCCCGGCACTGATCTTGGTGAGCTTTCCAAAATGCTCACCAAAGAAGGCATTGCCCATGAGCGGCGCAGCGATATTACGCCCGGCGTCAAAGAAGCTCTTGCCTTCAAAGACCCCAAGGGCACGCAGCTCGAAGTCTATGCGGAATATCATTTCGCACCCGATGATGGCATCCGCGAAGGCATTATGCCTTTGAAACTCGGTCACGTCGCATGGCGCGTGAATGATGTGCAGAAGCTCACGCGCTTCTATTGCGATTTGCTTGGCTTTAAAGAGTCAGATTGGATTGGCGATCATTTCTCCTTCCTGCGTTGTGGCGTCGATCATCACACGATGAACTTTGCCCGCTATCCAGAAGAGCGTTTGCATCACTTTGCGTTTGAAGTGAAAGACGTGCCAGCGCTCCATCAATCCTGCGATGAGCTGACGCGCCATAAGATTCAATTGGTCTGGGGCCCGATCCGTCACGTGGTCGGCCATAATGTCGCTGCCTATCATCGCGGGCCAGAAGATCACCGCGTCGAAATGTATGCGGAAATGGATATGATGAAGGATGAGGCGCTCGGCTATTTCGAGCCACGCCCGTGGCATGAAGATCGTCCGCAACGCCCCAAACATTGGCCGAAAGATACGTGGCGCAGCCAATGGGGCTTTGGCTCGTTCGGAACTTTCCCGGGCTATCCGTAAACGCGCGCCGTCATTGCGAGCGGAGCGAAGCAATCCAGAGTGCCTATGTCGCAGGATCAGCGCTATGGATTGCCACTTCGCCTTCGGCTCCTCGCAATGACGAGATAGCGTCAGTCGACGTCCGCAAAAACTTCGTCGCCGCGCACATCAACCTTGTAGGTGCGCAAAGGCACGGAGCAGGGGGAGCCTGTGGGCTCGCCGGTTGTGACATCGAATGTGCCGAAATGCATGGCGCATTCGATTTCGCAGCCCATCAGCACGCCTTCGGAAAGATTGGACAGGCCATGCGTGCAGCGGTCGTCGGTCACATAGAATGTGCCTTCGACATTATAGACAGCGAGGCCTTGGTCGCCGTGCTCCACCCGCTTCATTTCGCCGGGCGCGAGATCTGAAGTCTTGCAAATGAGAATCTGATTGGCCACGCGTCATTCTCCCGATACGGCGCCGCCCCATTGGGTCTCATCAGCCGCGGGGGTCTTTTAGGGCCGCCACCCCCTCTGGGGCAAGGGTTTGGCGCAAAAAATCTCAATAAATCCCACGTTGTGAGATTGACAGCCGGGCGGGCCAGCCTCAAAACTAGGCATGGAAACGCTTTGGCAAGAGGTGCTTGATGCCCCGCTCTTATGTCGTCGACGACCCTGAAAAGGGTGTCTTCCTTCTCGATCGTGAAGTCCATATGTCGGATGAGATTTTGCGCGATGAGATGCGCAAGATTTTTGCGAAATGCTGGATCTATGTCGGCCACGGTTCGGAGCTGAAAAAGCCCGGTGATTTCGTCACGCGCCGCGTGGCTGGCCGCCCCGTTATTTTTGTGCGCAATCAGAAGGGCGAGGTTGAAGTTCTCTTCAACACCTGCCGCCATCGTGGCGCTTTGGTTTGCACGGATCGCAAAGGCAATGCACGCCGCTTCTTCTGCGTCTATCACGGCTGGATTTACGGCAATGATGGCGAATTGCAGCGCGTGCCGGGCGATGAAGCCTATACGTCAGCTTTCGACAAGGGAACGCTGGCACTGAAAAAGCCGGCCAAGGTCGAAAACTACCGCGACTTCTATTTCATGACGCTCAATCCTGACATTGAGCCGCTGAAAGATTATCTTGGCAAGGCGACAGATTATCTCGATCTCATCATTGATCAGTCGCCATCTGCACAGATGGAAGTTCTGCCGGGCACGCAGGAATATACGGTCGGCGCCAATTGGAAGCTGATGGTCGAAAATTCGGTCGATGATTATCACCTGCCCTCGACCCATGCGACTTGGCTGAACTTCATGGCCAATTCGGGCGTGAAGGTTGAGCCGCCGAAAGAAAAGAGCCTCGTTCTGCCCACCAAAGGTTGGGCGATTGAACTGGGCAATGGTCACTTCACCACAGACAATGTGAACTTCCGTGGTCGCCCCGTGGCGGCATGGATTCCGCTCTATGGTGAAGCGGCGAAGGAAGAAATGGCCGAGATCAAAGCTGAATTGGTGCAGCGCTTGGGGCCGGAGCGTGCAGAGCGCGTGGCCAATACCAACCGCAATCTCGTCATCTTCCCGAACCTCGTCATCAATGATGGTTCGTCGGTCACGATACGCACCTTCTTCCCCGATGGCGTGAATAAGATGCAGGTCACAGCTTGGGCGCTTGGTCCCGTTGAAGAAAGCGAGAGCGCGCGGGCTCGTCGACTGGACGCTTTCCTCACCTTCTATGGTCCGGGTGGCTTTGCGACACCTGATGATGTCGAAGCGCTTGAGCTCGTTCAGCAGGGTCTTGCCAATTGGGAAGATGATCGCTGGTCGGAAATGTCGCGCGGCATGGGCCGTGAAGGCGAGCAGCTCAATTCTGATGAGCATCACCTGCGCATTTTCTGGCGCCATTGGGACAAGATGATGAGGGCCGAATAATGGTGCAGAAAGTCTC
>CAWUNF010000064.1:0-7635 GCA_963923195.1 uncultured Hyphomicrobiales bacterium
CGCGGCACGCTTCAGATCTTCAGGGCGTTTCGGGGCGCTGGACATGGCCGCCTCCGTCTTGGGTTACATGTAACCTAAGATGCCCGGGCTTTTTTGGCAAGGGCGAGCTTTATTCATCGCCCTCTGTAAAGAGGCCGAATTGGGTCGAGGCATCCCGCGTCGGCGCTTCCAGCCCCAAATGCGTAAAGGCAGCGGGGGTAAGGATGCGCCCGCGCGGCGTGCGCTGGATGAAGCCCTGCTGCAGCAAATAGGGCTCGATGATTTCTTCAATCGCATCGCGCGGCTCAGACAAAGCGGCGGCGATGGTCTCAATACCAACCGGCCCACCGCCGAATTTCAGCGCGACCGTGTCGAGATAGCGGCGGTCCATGACATCCAAGCCGATGCCGTCCACGTCCAGAAGGCGCAGCGCCTTGTCCGCGACTTCGCGTGTGACGGTCGCATTATTGTCGACAATGGCAAAGTCGCGCACGCGGCGCAGCAGACGTCCCGCAATGCGCGGCGTGCCGCGTGAGCGGCGCGCAATTTCATTGGCGCCATCATCCGACATCGGAATGCCGAGCACGCGCGCGCCGCGCGAGACAATGCCTTGCAGTTCTTCCACTGTGTAGAAATTCAGCCGGATCGGAATGCCGAAACGGTCACGCAAGGGCGTCGTCAAAAGGCCGGCGCGCGTTGTTGCGCCCACAAGCGTGAATTTCGCCAGATCAATTTTGACCGAGCGGGCAGCAGGGCCTTCGCCGATGATGAGATCAAGCTGGAAATCTTCCATCGCCGGATAGAGGATTTCTTCCACCGCCGGATTGAGACGATGAATTTCATCGATGAAGAGCACATCGCGCTCTTCGAGATTTGTGAGCTGTGCTGCGAGATCACCAGCTTTCGCAATCACGGGCCCAGAGGTTGAGCGGAAGTTGACGCCGAGTTCACGCGCGACAATTTGCGCGAGCGTTGTTTTGCCAAGTCCGGGCGGGCCCACAAAGAGCACGTGATCAAGCGCATCACCGCGCGCTTTCGCCGCTTCGATAAAGATTTTGAGGTTTTTACGCGCCGCTTCTTGGCCGGTGAAATCCATCAGCGTGAGCGGGCGGATGGAAGCATCCGTATCATCATCGCGTTTATCGGCGGAGACGAGGCGCGGATTGTCACTCACTGTGAAAGCTCCTTCAGGCCGCGACGGATGAGCGCTTGCGTGCCTGCATCTTCACCCAAAGCGCTGACGCTGGCTGCAACAGCCGCTGCTGCTTGTGGGCGACCGTAACCGAGATTGACGAGAGCTGAAATCGCATCTTGCACAGGCTTGGGTGCGGATGTGCTTTCATCCCCCGCAAGTCGCGCGAGATTGGGATCAACGCTGCCAAATTGCGGCGCTTTATCTTTCAGCTCTGACACAATGCGTTGTGCGAGTTTCGGGCCAATGCCCGGCGTGCGCGCGACGGCCGCCTTGTCTTGCATGGCAATGGCGGAAGTGAGTTCATTCGGCGCCATAATCCCAAGAATGGCGAGCGCAACTTTTGCGCCCACGCCTTGCACTGTTTGCAAGAGACGAAACCAATCGCGCTCGGCATCGGAGAGGAAACCAAAGAGGCGGATCGCATCTTCGCGGACTTGCGTTTCAATGGCGAGAGTTGCGGCTTCACCTGCGCGCGGTAAGCGTTGCAAAGTGCGCGAAGAACATTGCACGACATAGCCGACGCCTTGCACGTCAATGATCACATGATCGTCGGCGTAGGAATCAATGATGCCTTTGAGCTTGCCGATCATGCCTGCACCTTTTTCATGCTTGCTGCGAGCTGGCGTGAGCCACGATGCTGCGCATGGCAAATGGCAACAGCCAGCGCATCGGCCGCATCGGTTGTTGTCGCGTCACTTTTCGGCAGCAGGACTTTAATCATCATGCCTACTTGTGGCTTTTGCGCGTGGCCGGCCCCCACCACCGTCTTCTTCACAAGATTAGCCGCATATTCTGCGACAGGCAGACCAGCCAAAGCGGGCACGAGCAGAGCAATGCCGCGCGCTTGCCCCAGTTTCAGCGTCGATTGCGGATCGCGATTGACGAAGGTTTCTTCGACAGCGGCTTCATGGGGCATATGCGCATGGACGATGCTGGCTATGCCATCATGCAATTGGCGCAGACGATCGGCGAGCGACAAAGATCCGTCCGAATGGACGGAGCCGCAGGCGACATAGGAGAGGCGCGATCCTTGTGCGTCGATAATCCCCCAGCCCGTATTGCGCAGGCCGGGATCGAGCCCAAGAATCCGAATCGTTTGCAAAGTCATGTCAATTGATTATCCCTCCAGCTTCAGGCCCGCCAGCGGCCGAAGCGGAGATGCTGTTGCTAGATGCTTTGAACCTTGCGGCGGTGGCCGAAATTGTCATGCAGCCCCGCACATGGGAGCTGGCCGTCATTATTGTGGTTGGCGGCGTGGTACGGGGCTTTTCGGGCTTCGGTGGGGCGCTGATCTTCATTCCGCTGGCCTCGGCCCTTGTTGGGCCGAAACTCGCCATTCCGATTTTCTATCTGATCGACCTTGTGACCGCGACGCCCTATGGGCTGCGCATGGTGCCCAAAGCCAGTCTGCGAGAAATTGGGCCGATGCTGGCGGGCTCTTGGATTGCGGCCCCCTTTGGCGGCTGGATTTTGGTCACCATTGCGCCCGATACATTGCGCTGGGCGACCAGCCTCATGGTCCTGATGATGGTGGGGCTTCTGGCCTCTGGCTGGCGCTACCGCGATGAGCCGCGTCCGGCTTTGTCTTTCGGGCTTGGTGGCACGGCGGGCCTGCTTGGCACGGCCACCGGCATTTCTGGCCCCGTCATCATCGCCTATTTTCTGGGGAGCCGCGCATCCGCTGAATTGGTACGGGCCAATATTATGGCCTTTTACGCTTTGGCAGCGCTCGGCACGGACGTGGTCTTTTTCTTCAACGGCCTCTTCAATCTTGAGGCTTTGGTCTATGCGGCTCTGGCCGCGCCGCTTTATGCGGCGGGGCTGACCTTGGGCACGCGGGTTTTTGGCAAATCAAGCGACCAGACCTATCGCCGGATTGCTTTCGTGCTGATCGCGCTGTCAGCAATTACCGGCATGCCGCCGGTCAGCGCGCTTATCCGCTAGAGGAAGGGTTCGACTTTCTCGGCCGGGCGGCAGACGGCGGCCTTTTTGCCCTTCACGACAATGGGCCGCTCCATCAGGATTGGATGCTCTAAAATGGCATCCAAAATCTGCTTATCGGTCATTTTGGCCTCATCAAGCCCGAGCGTTTCGAGCGTCGTGCCCTTTTTGCGCAGAATGTCGCGCGCTTGAAGGCCAAGCTTGGCGAGAAGGTCGGTAAGTTCGGCGCGGTTTGGCGGCACCTTCAAATATTCGACGATCTCTGGCTCGATTCCGGCCTCTTTGATCATGCCAAGAACGGTGCGTGATGTGCCGCAGGCTGGATTATGGTAAATACGCATCGAACCTCACGAAAATTCATAGGCTTCCCGCAAGGGCAGGGGCCGATTTGGGGCGGTTTGAGGGGCCTAAATCGGGTTAACCGAACAAGGTGCGGCTTGACACTTGAGGCCCTCTGAAGCCTCTTCGCCCAAAGATATGTCTGAGGCAAGGGTCAATGGGACGCAAATATTTCGGCACGGATGGGATTCGCGGCAAGGCCAATGGCCTGATCACGCCCGAACTCGCCATGAAAGTGGGTCAGGCGACTGGCCTTGCTTTCGTGCGCGGCGACCATCGCCATCGCGTCGTCATCGGCAAGGATACGCGCCTCTCCGGCTATATGATCGAATATGCTTTGGTCAGCGGCTTTACCTCCGTTGGCATGGATGTGCTTTTGCTGGGTCCCGTGCCGACACCTGCTGTTGCCATGCTCACGCGCTCCATGCGCGCTGATCTTGGCGTGATGATCTCGGCCTCGCATAATCCTTTTGCGGATAATGGCATCAAGCTCTTTGGGCCGGATGGATACAAACTCTCCGATGAGCTTGAATCCGAAATTGAAGATTTGATCGAAGCTGATCTGGGGCCGCGCCTTGCGGGCTCGCGCGAATTGGGCCGCGCCAAGCGCGTCGATGACGTGCGCGCGCGTTATGTTGAATTTGCCAAGCGCACTTTGCCGCGCAATCTCTCGCTTGAGGGTCTGCGTGTTGTGATCGATTGCGCCAATGGGGCTGGCTACAAGGCGGCACCTGAAGCGCTTTGGGAATTGGGCGCCGAAGTTTTTGCCATTGGCGTGGAGCCAGATGGTTTCAACATCAATCATGAAGTGGGCTCGACTTCGCCCGCGCGTCTGATTGAAAAAGTCCGCGAAGTGCGGGCAGATATTGGCATTGCGCTTGATGGTGATGCTGATCGCGTGCTGGTGGTCGATGAACGTGGTCAGCTTGTTGATGGTGATCAGCTCATGTCCGTGATTGCGGAGAGCTGGCAGCAGGATGGGCTTTTGTCGAAGCCCGGTATTGTCGCCACCATCATGTCCAATCTTGGTCTTGAGCGTCATTTGGAAAGTGTTGGCCTCTCCCTCATTCGAACAGCCGTGGGGGATCGCTATGTGCTCGAGCGCATGCGCGAGGATGGCTATAATGTGGGCGGCGAACAATCAGGCCATATTATTCTCTCTGATTATTCGACCACGGGCGATGGTCTTGTCTCGGCCTTGCAATTGCTGGCTGTGGTGAAGCGCCAAGAGCGTCCGGTCAGCGAAGTCTGTCATCGCTTTGAGCCCTATCCGCAGATTTTGAAAAATGTCCGCTTCTCTGGCGGCAAGCCTTTGGAAGATGAAAAGGTGAAAGCCGTCATCAAAGCGGCTGAGGCAACGCTCGGCAAAAGCGGCCGTCTTGTCATTCGCCCTTCGGGAACCGAACCGCTCATCCGCGTGATGGGTGAGGCCAATGATCATGACAAGGTCGAGGCCGCCGTGGATATGGTCTGCGATGCGTTGAAACGCGTCACCCCGGCCGCTGCTGCGGAGTAAGCCTCCCTTCGACTTGACCTTGTGCGCCTGCCCGCTTCCTTACGCGCATGTTTTTTCGATGAACCGGCTTCCACTTCATCGAAACATGCTCTAGCACGGGCCACACGTCTTTTCTGGTGAGCAATATGGCAGCGATTGAAAAGCCCTCCGTGCGGACGGCCAATCCGAATTTCTCTTCCGGCCCCTGTGCCAAGCGTCCCGGCTGGACGCCTGCCGCATTGGCCGGCGTGCCCGCAGGTCGTTCGCATCGCGCGCCTGTTGGCAAAGTGAAGCTGAAAGAAGCCATCGACCTCACGCGCGAAATTTTGGGCGTCCCGGCTGATTATCGCATTGGCATTGTGCCAGCTTCCGACACGGGCGCTGTTGAAATGGCCATGTGGTCGCTGCTCGGCGCGCGTGGCGTTGATATGGTCGCGTGGGAAAGTTTCGGTGAGACTTGGGTTGCAGATGTTTTGAAGCAACTCAAAATCAAAGATACGCGCGTGATCAACGCGCCCTATGGTGAATTACCCGATCTGTCGAAGATCGATTTTGATCGCGATGTCGTTTTCACTTGGAATGGCACGACCTCTGGCGTGCGTGTGCCCAATGGTGATTTCATCCCCGCTGATCGCAAAGGCCTCACCATTTGCGATGCGACGTCGGCGGCTTTTGCGCAGCGTTTGGATTGGCCCAAACTCGATGTCGTGACTTTCTCTTGGCAGAAAGTGCTTGGCGGCGAAGGCGCGCATGGCATGTTGATTTTGTCGCCGCGCGCGGCTGAACGTCTTGAAACCTATACGCCCGCTTGGCCCATGCCAAAAATTTTCCGTCTCACCAATGGCGGCAAAATCATTGAAGGCATTTTTGTCGGCGACACGATCAATACGCCCTCCATGCTCTGCAATGAAGATTATCTCGATGCGCTGAAATGGGCGAAGTCGATTGGTGGTCTCAATGGTTTGATCGCGCGTGCTGATGGCAATTTGAAAGCCATTGCTGATTGGGTCGCGAAAACCGATTGGGTCGACTTTTTGGCTCGTGTGCCAGAAACGCGCTCGAATACCAGCGTTTGTTTGCAGATTGTTGATCCGGCTGTGAAAGCTTTGTCGGATGAGAAGCAAGCCGCCGTTGCAAAAAAGATTGCTGCTCTGCTCGATCAAGAAGGCATTGCCTACGACATCGATTCCTATCGCGATGCGCCATCAGGTCTGCGCATTTGGTGCGGGGCAACGGTTGAGACGAGTGACGTGCAAAAGCTCACAGCTTGGCTCGATTGGGCCTTTGCCACGGCAAAGGCGGGGCTCTAAGCCGCCGCCTTCTTCACGCCCAGAAACTCGGCAATGGCGATGCCGCCGAGCGAAAGCCCCAAGCCCACAGCGTGATAAAGTGCGAAAGGCTCGCCCAAAAGCGTCACAGCCATGATCGCTCCTAAGGTCGGCACGAGATTATAAAACAGGCTTGCACGCCCCGGTCCAATCGCTGCCACGCCGCGAATAAAAAAAATCTGCGCCAGCAGTGACGGAAAAATCACGATATAGCCGATCACAATCCAACCGCGCAAAGTTGGCCATTGCGCGGCATGATCGGCCATTTCCCATGCAAGCAAGGGAAGGGAAGCAAGGGTTGAGACAATCGATAAAGCCGTGAAGAAAGCAAAGGCTGAAATGGCGGGGCGGCTGCGCAAAGCCACTGTATAGCCCGCGTAGAAAATGGCAGCGACCAACATAGCCACATCGCCGATGTTCAAATTCATGCCGAATAATTGCAGCGGCTCACCATGTGTGGCGACGGTAGCCACGCCAAACAAAGTCAACATCAAGCCAAGGCCACGAATGAGGCCAATCGGCGTGCCATAAAAAATGCGCGCGCCTGCAAAAATGAAAACCGGCGCGACGCCTTGCAGAATCGCAAGATGCATCCCGCTCGTATATTGGGCGGCGGTGAAATAGAGCGCCTGATAGCCGGTGAAGCCAAAAGTGCCCATGAGTGAGATCATCAGCCAATGGCGGCGGATGAGCGGCCATTCTTGGATGAGGGGCTTCCAGGCAAAGGTCAGCATGACGAGGGACACGCTGCCCCAGCGAATCGTCACCAGCACCATCGGGGATAATTCGCCGACCGCATTGCGTGAGGCGACCACATTTCCAGCCCAGAACAAGGCCGTCAGCAAAAGCATGATCCAGGCACTGACGGGCGCACGGCTGGTTTCGGCGGTTCTCTGGTCCAAGGCGGAAATGTCCTTATGCTGCGTCTCCCGGAGTGCCGGATGGGCGCCCTTTATGCAAGCCCTTGGGCTGAAAACGGGTGTTGCCACGTGGCCTTGCCGCCCCGTTCCGGGCACGGTTTGCCTTGCCTCTTGGCGGGGTTTTGGGTAATCCATTCCCGCAATGAGCCCCGGCCTTTGTGCCGGGGTTTTGCGTGTGGGGACCCCTCACACGGCTCACAGATTCGAAGAGCGAAAAATCATCATGGCGAATGTGGTTGTCGTCGGCGCCCAATGGGGCGATGAGGGTAAGGGCAAGATCGTCGACTGGTTGTCGATTGAGGCCGATGTCGTGGTCCGCTTCCAAGGCGGTCACAATGCGGGCCATACGCTTGTCATCGACGGCAAAGTCTACAAGCTCTCGCTGCTCCCCTCTGGCATTGTGCGCCCCGGCAAAGTGTCGGTGATTGGCAATGGTGT
>CAWUNF010000065.1:0-7612 GCA_963923195.1 uncultured Hyphomicrobiales bacterium
CAATGAATAATCCATGTTCGACCACGCCGGGGATCACATTCAGGGCACGGGCGAGGCCATCGGCATCGGGAATGACGCCAAAGAAACAGTCGAGAATGGCATGACCGCCATCCGTGACCAAAACATGACCGTCGGCCGTGCGGCGCAATTTCACCTCGCCGGTGCAGCCATGAGCCTTGCCAGCCGCAATCACATGCAGGCGAGTGGATTCCAAACCGAACCGGTCAACTTCAACCGGCAACGGAAACTTGCCCAAGGTCGCTACTTGCTTCGAGCGATCAGTGACCACCACCATGCGCTTGGAGGCGGCTGCGACAATCTTCTCGCGCAACAAAGCTGCGCCGCCGCCTTTGATGAGACGCAATTGCGGATCAAATTCATCAGCACCATCGACGGTGAGATCAAGCTCGGGCGTCTCATCCAGCGTTGAGAGCGGGATGTTCAGCTTTTGCGCCTGTTCGCGGGTGCGCTCGGATGTGGGCACGCCGACCACTTTAAGGCCCTGCGCTACTTTCTCGCCCAAAAGATCGACGAAATGTGCCGCCGTCGACCCAGTGCCCAGGCCAAGCTTCATGCCGGATTTGACAAGCTCCACCGCACGGGCTGCCGCGAGGCGTTTGGCGGCATCGGCTTTATCGGTCATGGGCGGGCTCCAGCCACGGAAAAAGGATCCCTTCGGCGCTTAAAGATTTCCGGGTGGAAAGGCAATTGGCGTGATTTGACGCTTGCCTGTTTTCCCCCTAGGGCGAAGCCATGACCAAGACCCCAACCCATATGGCTCACGCCCCCCTGCTCGTTTTCGACCTTGACGGCACGCTCGCCGAGACGGTCGGCGACCTGACCAATACGCTCAATGTCATTCTTGAACGGGAGGGCCTGGCGCCCGTCTCGCTCGAAGAGGCCCGCAAAATGGTCGGCGCCGGGGCCAAGGCGCTCATCCAGCGCGGCTTTGCCGCCGAGGGGCGCCAAGTGGAAGGCGACAGACTCGAAAAACTCTTTGCCGATTTTCTGGACCATTATGAGGCCCATATTGCCGATGTCAGCCATCTCTATGAGGGGGTGGTGGCTGCCCTCGACCGTTTTGAGGCGGCGGGCTTCCAATTTGCAGTTTGCACCAACAAGGTCGAAGGCCCCTCGAAAAAGCTCTTGAAGGCGCTGAAAGTCGATCATCGCTTCAAGGCGATCTGCGGTCAGGACACTTTTCAGGACAATGGCCGCAATATTGCCAAGCCCGATCCGCGCATGTTGCTCATGACCATCGATATGGCCGGTGGCCATAAAGCGCGCACCATTATGGTGGGTGATTCACGCACTGATATTGATACGGCGAAAGCGGCAGGCATTCCGGTGGTTGCGGTCGATTTCGGCTATACTGATCAGCATGTCTCTGCCTTTGCTCCAGACATCGTGATCAGCCATTTCGATCACTTGTGGGATGCTGTGGCCCAAATTGAACAGACAAGGACCTCAAGAGCATGATCCGCGACACACGATTGGCCGTTGGCATGGGCGTCGCCTTTGTGCTGGGCATTCTCTGGGGCGTCTATGAAGGTGGTACGCCGGGAGAGATTTTTCTGAGCGGCTCAATTGCTGTGGGCTGCTCAGTGATCACTTGGCCTTTGTGGCGGCCGAAAAACTAATCCTCAACGCGCGCCCAAACTTGGGCCGGTCAATTTCTTGCGTTGAATCCAGCGATAGCCCTCATGGCGTGTGATCACCGCCATATCAACTGGGCCGCCAACTGTTTTGGGCTGAAGATCAGCGCGAAAACGCACATAGCCAATTGTGGCATCCATCAAAAAGCGCGTCAGCGCCACTGCATCATGAATGGGCATGCCCGGCGTCACCAGAGTGGGGCTCGAGGCTTCATTTGAACCTTCCAAAGTGAAATCATCGCTCATCAAACGATGCAAGCACTCACCCGATCCTTCCCAGCAAATGCCATATTGGGTCGGCGACCAAATTTGCGACACGCTCACGCCCTCGCCTGAATCAAAAACAAGGTTCCACACTTCTGGCGTGTCGGAATGGGATGAATAGCCCGCGATAATGAGCGTTGAGCGCAATTTGGCGACCTGCATCGGTGCCATCGACCGCAAATAATCTTGCAAGCGACGCACAACAGCTTCCACCGTATAATTGGCCTTGTCGAAAGAGCCATGACCATTGCGATTTTGCGCGCCAAAATCTTTCAACACATCGATGAAAGCTTTGTTGTTGATCGCTGCATCGCCCGCCACCAACACGCCAATCGGCATGCCCTTGATGAGCTGCATGGTTTTTTCCGCCGAATAATAGACTTGGCCCCGATGCTCCACAGCGCTGTCAGACGCGAGCACAACGCCGTCTTGAACGGAAATGGAAATAACAATGGTCAAAGGCAAACCACTCAAGAGGGCCGATAGCGCGCCACATGCGCGAGCGCCGCAGTTTATGAAACATCTCCCCGCACCCGACAAGGGGGGCGCGCTATCTCCCCAATTTGGGAGGAGCCAAGAGGTGGCACATATGGCAAGAAAAATTAGCCCGCAGGACGTGCCGAATAGCCACGCTTTTGCATGCAATGAGAAAACACGCTCTGGTTGAGTACGCCACTTATGCGGCCGGCCTCCTCGCGGCAGGCGGCCTGATCTTTTTGGCCTTGGCGCAGCAAAGCTGGATTGTTCGACATGCGCTGCCCATCATTGCGGGCCCAGACATAAGCGCTGTGTGAGGGCGTATTTGGCTGTGCACGCGCGGAGGGTCCAAAGGGGGCGTTGCGACCCACCGGCCCCGAACATCCCGCAACGAGACAACAGACCAAACCAATGGCACATGATCTGAGCAGCATAGGATCACCTCGCATCCACCGAATGCGACACAATCATACGCCCAATCACGCGTCTTGATCATCGACAAATAGTTTGATGAGAGCCTCAACTCACCAAATGACAAGGCGTGCCCACCCGCCATGCCACCTAGCAAATCCTTGCCATAAAAAGAGAAAAAAATGCTTGGATTACGCATGGCCTGATTTCGACTGATGCCTGAAACGACTGTCCCAAACCTCTCATTTTTAAAGCTTAAACGTCACAAAAAGACATTCCCACCGGACGTATCCGGTCTATACTGTCGGCATAAAAAGATAAGAGGGAGGAGCCCATATGCTCATTATCGACAATGCAACGGTCAGCGAAATCCTGTCCATGAAAGATTGCATTCGCGTTCAGGAAGATGCGTTTCGCAAATTGCCGGAGGGGGGCGCCATCCATCGCCCGCGCATCGACATGTATTTCCCTTGCGAGCGTGATGATGGCTATTTCCGTTGGGGCTCGATGGAAGGCGCGAATGATGGCTATTTCGCCATTCGCATGAAATCCGACATTATCACTTGGCCGAAAACCGCTGATGGTGGTTGGACAGAAGATAAGTGGTGCGGACAGCCCGGCACTTATTGCGGCGTGATCTATCTCATCTCCACCAAAAATGCGCTGCCACTGGCTTTCATTAATGATGGCGTTTTGCAGCATATGCGCGTGGGCGGTGGTGCAGGCATTGGCGTGAAATATTTATCGCGCGAAGATTCCCATGTCGTTGGCATGTTGGGCTCAGGAGGTATGGCCCGCACATTTTTGGAAGCTTTTTCCTGCGTGCGCGACATCAAGCAATGCAAAGTCTATAGCCCCAATCCAAATAATCGCGAAGCCTATGCGCAAGAAATGTCGAAAAAGCTCGGCATTGAAGTGATTGCAGTCGACAATCCCAAAGCAGCCCTTGATGGTGTTGATATTGTCTCATCCGCCACGGACAGTATGAAGCCTGTCTATGATGCCGATTGGTTGCGCCCCGGCCAGCATGTCACCAATCTGGGACGGCGCGAAATGCCAGATGCCGCGATGAATAAATTTGATGTCGTTGTGCGCCAAGGCACAGCCGGTTTACAAATGAAACAGACCGAACGTTTCCAAGCCGAGCGTGGCCTTTCGCCCGCCGCTTACATTGGCGGCAGCGTTGAACAGATGAAGCGGATCCCTGAAAAAAATCCGCAACCCGGTTTTGGTGGTGACAATCCAGAATTTATGGACCGCGGCAAGGGCGGCGATAAGCCGGACTTTGCTGATCTCGTCACAGGCAAATGCAAAGGCCGCACAAGCCGCGATCAAATTACTTTTTATCGCAATGTCGGCAATCAGGGCTTGCAGTTTTCTTCCGTCGGTGGCCTCGTTTACGAGGAAGCACGTCGCTTGAAAAAGGGTCGCGAAATTCCAACAGAATGGTTCTTGCAAGACATCCGCGACTGACGGAGACATGCTCATGCTGCGCCGCCTCACCCTTGTTCTGGCAAGTTGCACGCTCCTTGCCGCACCCGCTTTGGCACAAAGCGATGCAGATTTTTACAAGGGCAAGACCATTTCCGTGCTGATTGGATTTGGTCCGGGCGGCGTCAATGATGTGTGGTCGCGTCTTTTGACGCGCCACATGCCACGCTTCATGCCCCATGAACCCACAATGGTCGCGCAAAATATGCCGGGCGCTGGCACGCTGAAACTTGCCAATCATCTGGCTTCTAGCGCACCTAAAGATGGCACGGTCTTTGGACTGATCAGTCGCGGCATTCCGCTTGAACCTTTGCTGGGCGGACAAAATGTGCAGCTTGATCCACAAAAGATGAATTGGATTGGTTCGCCTGATAAAGACACAACTGTTTGCGGCACGCGCAAAGATGCAAAAGTGCAAAAGCTCTCAGATCTGCGCCATCTCGAATTGGCCGTGGGCGCCACAGGTTCGGGCGCAGACAGCGCCATCTATCCCGAATTTCTCGCTGAATTTTTAGGCCTGAAATTTAAGACGATCAAAGGCTATCCCGGCTCCAATGAAATTGTCATGGCGATGGAGCGCAATGAAGTGCAAGGCATATGCGTCGCCTTTTCTTCTGTTGCGCGCACGCGCCTTTACACAGATGGAGAAATGAACCTGCTCTTCCAAACAGGTTTGGAAAAAGATCCCTCCATCCCAGCTCATGTTCCGCTGGCAACAGAAATGACCGCCGGTGATCAGCAAAATACAGAGGCCTTGCGCCTCTTTCTCGCACGTGCGGCACTCGGGCGCCCCTTTGTCGCCCCACCCGGCGTGCCAGAGGCGCGGGTGAAAATTCTGCGCAAAGCTTTTGATGATACAATGGCCGATAAAGCCTTTGGCGATGAAGCGATCAAATTGAAACTCACGGTCGAGCCGATATCTGGTGAGCTACTCACCAAAATCATCGCTGACATTTACAAAACGCCGCCGCAAATCGTACAACGCGTCACGAAAATCCTCGGCAATGTGTCGGGGCCTGCCCAACAATAAGAAAAAGCGGAAAGACATTTGGAATGGCCGCACCTGTTCCCGCTGGCACGCAACCAAGCGGCCCTTTGGCGCTCTTGCCCGGCCTTGCTCTTGCAAGCGCTTTGGCTCTGGCCGCTCATTTTGCAACGCCCTTGATCGCGCCTTTCGCACCCATTCCAGCTCTGGTGCTTGCGCTCATCATTGGCATTTGGCTGCATCCCCTCGCCGCACGTCCGCTTTTTGCGCCGGGCTTGCGCTTTTGCGTCTCAACAATTTTGCGCCTTGCTGTGGCGCTCCTTGGCCTGCGTGTGGCTTTGGGCGATATTATAGCGCTTGGCCTTTCCACAGCGCTGATCATCATTCTGGCAATGGCCGCCACCATTGCTTTTGGCTTGTGGCTTGCTACTTATTTGGGCCTGTCACGCAGCTTTGGCGCTTTGGCGGGTGTTGCCACAAGTGTCTGCGGCGCCTCCGCTGCGCTTGCAACCTCAAGCGTTTTGCCAAATTACCAAGGCAAAGAAGCGGACACTGTCTTTGTGATTGTGGCCGTCAATCTTCTTTCAACCATTGCGATGATCGCCTATCCGCCACTGGCGCAAATTTTAGGCTTTCAAGATTTGGCAACGGGAACTTTGCTCGGCGGAACGATTCATGATGTCGCGCAAGTGGTGGGCGCGGGCTATGCTGTCTCTGAGACAGTGGGCGCATCAGCCGTTATCGTCAAACTCTTTCGCGTCTTACTTTTGCTGCCCGTTATTTTAATTATCGGTCGCCTCTTTGCGAGCTCCCATGAAGCCAAAGTGCCCGTGCCAACTTTTGCCTTTGTCTTTTTAGGTCTCTGCTTATTCAACAGCGCGATGCCGCTTGCCCCCGATCTCATGCCCCTTTACACGCCCGCCAAATCCATCGCAGGGCTTGTGTCGACATGGGGCCTATTGATTGCCATTGCGGCCTTGGGCTTCAACACATCCATCACCTCTATTGCGAAATTAGGTGTGCGCCACATCACGCTTGTGATGGGCACAACCATGATGATCTTGAGCCTTGTCGCCACAGGATTGATCCTGACGCATTAAAACAAAAGGGAGAGACATGAGATGACTTTGATCCTGTCGAATGAAGATGTCGAAAATCTCCTCTCCATGCCCGATTGTATTGAGGCGCTGGAAACGGCCTATCTTGATCTCGCAGAAGGGCGCGGCGTATCGCGCCAGCGCTCTGATTGCATCACGCCCACCACATGGCATGAAGATGCAATCTATGGTTTGAAAAGCATGGATGGTGTTGTCCCCGCTTTGGGTGTCGGCGCCATTCGCATCAATTCGGATATTGTGACCAACCCGCTGGTTGGTAATTCGCGCCGCCGTGTCAAAGTGCCGGCCGCACCAAATAATCGCTATGTTGGCCTCGTACTCCTCTTCTCGACGCATAATGGTGAGCCGCTCGCCATTTTCCCAGATGGGGTTTTGCAGCACATTCGTGTGGGGGCAACCAATGGGCTTGGCGTGAAATATATGGCGCGGGATGATGCGCGCTCCATTGGCATATTGGGCTCAGGCTGGCAGGCAGAAACGCAACTCACTGCGGCATGTTCTGTGCGCGCCATTGAAAAAATCCGCTGCTTTTCTCCCAATCAAGAAAACCGCGAAGCTTTTTCCGCCCGCATGAGCGACATGCTTGGCATTGACGTGCGCCCTGTTGCGCAGCCCGAAGAGGCCATTGCCGGTGCTGATATTGTCATGTGCGCCTCCAATTCCATTGATCCGATTTTCTTCCAACATTGGATTGAGCCGGGCATGCATCTCTCCTCGATCAAAAAGCCAGAGATTGAACCTGCCGCCATTCGCGCTGCTGACAAAGTGGCTGTTCACACACATGACACAGCCCCCATTCTCGTTGTTTCGAAAGATGCAAAATTTCAAGAATCAACCAAGGAAGCGGGATGGAATGCAGCCAAACAGCTCGATTTCAAAAGCTTTCCAACCTTGCCTGATATGATTGCCAAGCGCGTCACGGGACGCGACAAGCCGGAGCAAGTGACCTGCTTCTTAAACAATCTGGGCTTGGGCTATCAATTTGCCGCCGCTGGTTCTGTCATCTATCGCCGCGCAAAAGAACGTAGCATTGGCCATGAATTGCCAACCGATTGGTTCACAGAAACGGTGCACCCTTAATCAAGGGGATAGCACACGAGAGGGCAAAATATTTTACCGGCTTTGACCAAATCGAGATAAGCAAGGAAAGCTTGCGCCCCTCAGATTTGACGGGCGTAGAAGCGCGCATTCAAAAAGAGACAGATCATCAC
>CAWUNF010000066.1:0-7586 GCA_963923195.1 uncultured Hyphomicrobiales bacterium
CGGCCTTCGACAACGAGGAAGATTTCCTCATACATGTGCTTTTCAGGATTGAGCGCGCCTCCCGGGGGCACTTCAATCACATAGCAGCCCCATTTTGTTTCCGTTCCATAGAGTTGAATGAAATGCCCTTTACCGCCGCGACGCTTCCAGTCGAAGAGCGGCAGATTCTGCACCTTGCTAATGCCGATGCCGCGGAACACGGGGATGCCTTCGGCTTCCATCCATGCATCATAAGGTGTCGGCTGCTTTTTGAATTCGCCGAAACCCGCTTTGCGCGTGCCGGACGGCTCGTGCCAATGCTGGACGCCGTCTTTGCCGGGAACGTCATGGGGCATGGTGGGGAACTCCTCTGTTGTTTTCTTCTGATTACTGAATCTCGCCGATAATAGAGGCCAAGCGCTCGGCTGTCTCCTTCGGCGTGGCCACGATTTCGCTGACAATCTTCTGCAAATCTTCGCCCGAAACGGGGTCAACTTCCAGATTGCCCTTTTTGGCGTCCTCGAGGAAGGCTGCATCTTTCAACATCTTGTCGAAAGCGCCCCGTAGGGCCGCCACGCGCTCTGGCGGCACATCTGGGGTCGTGAAGATCGGGCGACCAACGGCCGAGGGGGCCGAGAGCAGGCGCAGCACTTTGCGGTCAGCCTCATTCTTGGCAAGGTCCATGAGCAGCGGCACGTCTGGCAGGTCAGGCGCCTTGTTTAGGCCAATCTGGACCAGAATATTGATCTTCTTGTCGCGCAGCCAATCGGGGCGGGTGGATTTCCACGAGGCCCAACTATTTGAGCCGCGGCCCGAGACTTCGCCCTTTTCCATCGCAAGGTTGATGTCATTGCCGCCCGGATAGCCCAGAATGATTTTGAACTTCGTGCCGAGGATTGAATTCATCGCGCGTGGATATTGCGAAGATGTCGAGCCTCCCGTCGCGCCCATTGGCACTTCTTGTCTTGTCGCCTCTTCAATCGTCTTGATGCCAGATGTGGCCCAAGTGACGGTCGTATTATTCTCTTGGCTTGGATTGCCGATGTAGAGGAATTTCTGCGTATCGAATGTGATGGCTTTATCGCCAATCGCCTGCTGCAGCGAGAGCGATTGGTCCGCTGTGGCGAGTACTGTGCCATCTTTCGGTGCAATCTTGGCGACATAGCCAGCCGCCACACGTGAGCCACCGCCCGGCATATTGCGCGCAACAATATTGGGCGCGCCCGGCACATATTGACCCATGTGGCGCGCGACGAGGCGCGCATAAGTGTCGTAACCACCGCCCGGCGAATAGCCGATGATGAAGTCGATTGTCTTGCCCTTATAAAAGCTCTCAACGGCAGGCTGGGCCGCGAGCGGGGTAACAAATAGGGAGAGAAGGAGGGCGAGGCCTTGGGCCGTCAGCTTGGTCATTTCGATCCTGCTTGTCCTTTAAAAATTCTGTCTCAGAGCCCGGAGTGTCTCACACGCGGGCGTCATTTTTGGGCAGGTGGAGGAGTGCCACAGACCGCGACAAAAGTCTAATATCGGCCTCTGAATTTGCAGGATTTTCCGGTGATTTATGGCCGGACAGCGGGTGTTTCGAGGGGTAGGCCTGCGGCCCGCGCCATCAAATAGGCTTCGAGCGCAATGGCATCTGCTGAGCCTGCCATGATGGGCTCTGCGCGCATCCCCGAGAGGCAATTGCGCAAACGCCTTTGCAAAGAGCCTAAGCTTTGCCATTCCAGCCGATAGAGCGGATAGCCAGTCGGATGGGCTTGGGGAATGGGCGCTGCCCCCAAATGCCCACCGGCATTGTCATCGTGGCATTGCGCGCAGGAGAAATTGAGCTGGCCCATGCGCTGCGTATAGAGCTTCTCGCCTTGCGCGCGGATGGTGGCGAGCTTGGCATCTTGCGGCGGGGCAATGGGCATGTCGCGCGATTGCTTGCCAATAAAAGCCGAGAGGCTCAAGAGTTCGCGGCTCTCGCGCTGCGGGGCAGGCGCTTGTTGATGCTCAATGCGACATTGGATGATGCGCCCATCCAAATCCACCGCGCTTTGCTTTTTCTCATCGAAAGCGGGGTAGCGCGCGGCCACACCTTTCATGCTTTGGCCTGCCTCACCATGACATGAGGCGCAGGATTTTTGCGACTGGCCTGCAGGCGCATTCCAAAGCGCTTCACCTTCGAGCACAGACAACATGCCGGGATTGGCAAGATCATCTTTCTGCATGGCCTGCGTATCCGGCCCCATAAAAGCAAAGCCGGATTTGCGTTGATCCTGCGCGAAAGCAGGCAGGCTCGCGCAGATGAGAAAGAAGCAGGCGAGCCTATTCAACTTGCAAGCTCGCCGTCTGCACTTGTGTCTCGCCCTTATTATCCGTCCAAGAAAAAACGAGCGTACCGCTCTCTGTTGCAATCGTGGTGAAAGAGAGAAACGGATTGGCGGTGATGGCTGGATAAAGATGGGCTGAAAACACCACTTCGCCATTATAGGTGCAGACAAATTTTTCAATAATGTCGCGCGGCACGAGCTGACCATCTAACCCCGTGCGGAAACCCGTTTCCATTGGATGGGACATCAGCGTCTTGATCTCGATGATCTCTCCACGCTTGGCTTTTTGCGGAATGTTAATCAGCGCGCGGGCCATGTCTATTCCTCCACGCAAGCGGGCATGGTGACGACGACTTCTTTCTTGGCGCTGAAATAAGTGCCGTCCGACATTTCCGCAATGGCCGTGATGAATTGCGTATCATTGAGGCGCATACGGGTGGCAATCTGCGCGCGCCCACTGCGCGGCGTCAGATGGAAAATGGCGACATCGGGCAGCGGATTTTTCTCGTTAAAAATACCAATGCGCGTGACGTGATTGTCTTTGGTCATCGGGCTGTCAACGAGCACGCTAAGTGGCACGGAATTGCCATTCTCAACCAGAAGCGAAATTTCAAATTTCACGCGACCTTCTGTAACCGGCTTGCCGCCCGTAAAAGCATCAATGGCGACTTTCATCTTTTCGGGCGTGGCGCGGGCAGGCGCAACAAGCGCCAGTGAGGCGCCTGCAGCCAGCAGAGAAAATTGGCGTCGTGTCGTCGTCATATCGTCGTCATGTCGTCATCATGGCTGCGTCTTGTCTTTCAAAGTCACCAGAAAGGCAATGACATCTTCAATCTCTTGGGGCCCCAGCAAAGTCTTGGCCTTGTAATTGGCCGCCACGCGCTCAAGCCCCTCTGTGCGATAATAGGGCGGCATGATCGTCTTTTCATTCACTTTGGTGCTATCGACCATGCGAAGCCGCAATTCCCCTTCGCTCAAACGTGATCCTGCACCTGCAAGCGAGGGCGCAAGATCGCCTTGAAAACGCTCTTCGGGGAAGGGGCCAGAATGACAAAGCAGGCACAGCCCCTTTTGGCGCTCAACCACAATGGCGCGCCCCTTGGCGGCATCACCTGGCTTGCCGGTGAGTGATTGCGCAATAGCCCCATTCTCGATCTTGTACGCCACCAGAGATTGCGCCTGCGCTTGTGCGGCGCTGCTAGCCAAGATCACCATCAGCCCCAAAGCGCGCCACATCAGCCAAACACTTCTTGTGTGATGGTTTTGAACCAGCCCTCTGCATAATGCGCTTCGGCCGCACGCACGGCGGCGCTTGCATTGGCAGGGCTCACGCCGCCTGCGCCCTGCACATCAGCAAGCAAGCCTTTGGCTGGTGAATAAACACCTGCAACAGAAATTCCGTAATCAGGCTTCACCAGCGAATAGCAAGTGTTGACGAGTTTGGGTTCCGCTGGATTTTGTCCACGCAACAAAGACGCGATGGCTTGCGCGCAAGCTTTGGCCTGCGCATTGGCAGAGAAGGCAGACTTGGGCATGCCGCCGCCAATGCAGGCATCGCCAATGACATGAATATTTTGCACGAGCTTGGCTTCAAATGTCACCGGATCAATCGGGCACCACCCGGTTTGATCTGTTGCACCTGCGATGGTCGCAATGGCCCCCGCGCGTTGCGGGGGAATGACATTGCCGACATCGGCTTTGTGCTCACCAAATTCTGTGACGAAGATTTTGTCCTTCGCCTTGACTTCTGTCACTTTGCCGCCACCTGACAGGCCAATCCATTCAACCATGTCGCCATAAATGTCTTTCCACGCCGCCGTGAACAGGCTTTGTTTGGAAAAAGCATCCTTGGCATCAAGGATCAGCAATTTCGATTTTGGCTTGTGGTTTTTGAGATACCACGCAATGAGGCTCGCGCGCTCATAGGGACCGGGCGGGCAGCGAAACGGATTGGCAGGCGCTGAAATGATGATTGTGCCGCCATCAGGCATGGCTTCAATCTGTTGGCGCAGAAGTGTGGTTTGTGCGCCCGCTTTCCATGCATGGGGCATGAGCGCGCTCGCCCCTTCATCATAGCCGGGAAGGGCAGAAAAATTCAGATCAATGCCGGGTGCGAGCACCAGACGATCATAAGAAATCATCACGCCATCGGCCAAAGTCACACGGCGTATGTCATGATCAATCTTGACGGCCATTTGGCGCACCAAGCGAATGCCTTGTGCTTCAAGCGCAGTATAAGTGAAGGTCTGTTGCGACAAATCACGCAAGCCCGCAATCACCGCATTGCTGAAGGGGCAGGAGATATATTGCGCATTGGGTTCAATCAGCGTGACCTCAATGCCCATAGGTTGCAAAAAGCGTGCAGCACTTGCACCGCCAAAGCCCCCGCCAATCACCACGACTTTGGGCGCTGTTTGCGCAAGCGCGGGGGCAGCCAGTGCGGCGGCTGATGTGGCAAGAAGTGTGCGGCGTGTGAGGCTCATGGCGCGCGCCCCTGTGTCGTGAGCCATTGCGCAATGGCGCGCGTTTCATCCGCGCTAAAACCTTTGGCAATGCGGTTCATCAGCGTGGCCTCGCGACCACCGGATCGAAAAGCCTCCATTGCGGCTTCAATCTCAGCAGCAGTGAGATTTTTGAGCGAGGGCAATTCTGTCTCGCCTGCGCCATGACATCCAAGACAGGCGGATGCACCGGGCGGCGATTGAAAAACATTTTGAGGACCAGCTAAAGCAGGCTCGCAAAGGCAGAAGAGGAGCGCCAGAAGCGCTCCTCCCATTGTCTTGGTCATGCGCGTTTGTATCCGCGCCATTCTTTAGGCCTTTCGCAGGTCGAGATTTTTCAGCGGCACGTCACGCAAGCGCTTGCCGGTCGCTGCGAAAATGGCGTTGAGCACGGCGGGCGCGGCGACGAAAATCGTCGGCTCGCCCACACCACCCCAGAAACCACCCGATGGAACGGGATAGGATTCCACAGGCGGCATATCCGCCATTTTCATCACTTCATAAGTGTCGAAGTTTTCCTGCTCCATGCGGCCATTTTTAACCGTCATTTCGCCGTAGAGAAGAGCGGAGAGACCGAAGGCGAATGAACCTTCAATCTGCGCTGCCACTTGCTGCGGATTGACGACATAGCCGCAATCGGTCGCTGCCACGATGCGATGGATCTTCAGCTTGCCCTTATCGCTGACGGAGATTTCCGCAACAGCGGCCACATAAGAGCCATAGCCCATGTGTTGCGAGATACCACGGAACACGCCCGGCGCTGCGGGTTTGCCCCAACCAGATTTTTCCGCAACCGTATTCAACACCGCCAGATGTTTCGGATAATTCTTCATCATCTTGCGGCGGAATTCGAGCGGATCTTGTCCAGCAGCATGTGCCATCTCATCGATGAAACATTCGAGATAGATCGCATTCTGGTTATTGTTCACACCACGCCAGAAGCCCGGACGGAAGGGCGGATTGCGCATGGCATGATCAATGAGCAGGTTTGGAATGTCATAACCAAATTGACCTTCTGGTCCCTGCGCATTGAGCCCTTGGAACACATTGGGATCGCGACCTTCAACAAGCGCTTCAGGGCGCAGACCCGCAAGGATCGACTGGCCTGACAGGCGCATATGCAGACCAACGACATTGCCCTTGTCATCCAGCGCGCCAGTGAGTTTGCACATAGAGGTTGGATGGAATGTGCCATGCAACACATCTTGTTCGCGCGACCAGATCAACTTCACCGGCGTGCCGGGGAATTGCTTGGCGATCAAAATCGACTGACGCACGAAATCATGGCTCGACGAACGACGGCCAAAGCCACCGCCCAAGTTCAAGCGAATGATGTCGCATTTTTCAATCGGCAGGCCCGCAGCCGGGAAGGCTGTTGCAAGGGCCGCTTCCGCATTCTGCGTGGCGGTCCAGACGGTGCACTTCTCTGGTGTCCATTGAGCCGTGGCATTCATCGGCTCCATCGTCATGTGATGCTGATAGGGATAGCGATAGACGGCTTCCACCTTTTTGGCAGCGCCGGCAATGGCTGTTTCTGCATCGCCCTTCTTATTGCCCAAGAAAGCCTGCTTGGCATCAAGGCCTTCTGTCAGCATGGCTTTGATGGAAGCGGTGGAGACATTGGCATTTGCGCCTTCGTCCCAAGTGATCTTCACCGCATCGAGAGCCAGTTTCGCGCGATACCAAGTATCGGCGACAACGACGACCGCATTTTCGTCAATGACGAAAATCTTTTTCACGCCACGCATCTTCTCAGCCTTAGCGGCATCGAAGCTTTTAACCTTGCCGCCAGGAACAGGCGTTTCTGAAATAGCGGCATTTAACATGCCCGGCAATTTCAGATCGATGGAATAGACCTGCGAACCGTCGAGCTTGCCTTTGGTATCGAGGCGCGGCAGCGGCTTGCCAACAATGGTCCAATCTTTCGGATCTTTGACCTTCACATCCTTCGGCGCTTCGAGTTTTGCAGCAGCAAGCGCAACCTTGCCGTAGCGGATCGAGCGGTTAGAGGCTTTATGCGTGATTGTGTTTTTCGATGTGGAGAGTTCGCTGAGCGGCACTTTCCATTGGTTTGCGGCCGCCTGCATCAACATGATACGGGCCGCAGCCGCGCCTTTGCGAACATAATCTTCAGACGAGCGAATGCCGCGTGAACCAGCGGTCTGGAAATCGCCCCAGACGCGCTTACGCGCCACATTTTGGCCCGGTGTCGGATATTCCGTTGTCACCTTCGACCAATCAGCGTCGAGTTCTTCGGCCACCATTTGAGCAAGACCGGTCAGTGTGCCTTGGCCCATTTCAACCTTGGCAACACGCACGACAATTGTGTCATCGGGTTTCACAACAACCCAGGCATTGATTTCTGGCACATCGCCTGCTGCCGCTTCGGCGCCGGGAATGGTGAAGCCAATCGAGAGCCCGCCAGTTGTTGCAGCCGCACCAACAAGAAAGCCGCGACGGGAAAATTTTTGCGCAATGTTCATGTCATTCCTCCCGTCGATTAAGCGCGCTGCGCTTTGGCGGCGCTTTTTGCACCTTTCGCATTTTTGGCAGCCAGCTTGATGCCAGCGCGAATGCGATTATAGGTGCCGCAACGGCAGATATTGGTCATTTCTTCATCGATCTGCGCATCGGTTGGTTCTGGATGCTTTGCGATGAGTGCGGCTGCCGCCATGATCTGACCCGACTGGCAATAGCCGCATTGCGGCACGTCCAGTTCAAGCCAAGCCTTTTGAATCGGATGGGTGAGATTTTTGGCGAGACCTTCAATGGTCACGATCTTCTGCTTCTC
>CAWUNF010000067.1:0-7553 GCA_963923195.1 uncultured Hyphomicrobiales bacterium
ACCGTATATTGGCCATTGAGGAAAGAGGCTTCGCGGAAGCAGATGAAGAATTGCGAATTGGCGCTATTTGGCATTTGCGAGCGCGCCATGCCAAGCGTTCCACGCTTAAAGGGGGCAGATGTAAATTCCGCCGGAATATTGGGGAGTTTTGAACCACCCATGCCAGTGCCTGTTGGATCGCCTGTCTGCGCCATAAAGCCTTCGATCACGCGATGAAAGACAATGCCATCATAGAAACCCTGCTTGGTCAGAGTCTTGATTTGCTCCACATGTTTGGGGGCCAAATCAGGACGCAGCAAAATGGTCACGCGACCATCTTTCAAATCCAAATAGAGAATGTTCTTTTTGTCAGGCTGAGCCTGCGCCAAAGCCTCACCAGCAAATGCTGCAAGCGGCAAGCCCAGCACGAGCGAACGGCGGTCGATCGTCATGTTCCAAACTCCAAAAATCAGGATTTAAATTTTTCGCGCAAAGCCTGCGCCACTTCCGGCGGCACAAAGCCTGAAACATCGCCGCCCATGCTCGCAATCTGGCGCACCAAAGTGGCTGTCACATGACGCGTCTGCGGCGTTGCAGGCACAAAGATCGTCTGCACGCGCGGCGCTAGTGTCGCATTCATGCCGGCCATTTGCATTTCATAGTCAAAGTCTGTCGCGTCGCGCAGACCCCGAATGATGAGATTGGCATTCACACGCCGCGCTGCATCAACCGCAAGACCATCAAATGTCACCACTTCTACCGAGGCCATAATGCCGCGCGTGGTTGCCGCGCGCAGCATGGCCACGCGTTCAATCGGTGAAAAGACTGGCGCTTTGCCCGGATGCGTGCCAACGCCAATGATAATGCGGTCGCAAAAAGAGGCGGCCGCACGAATGACATCTAAATGCCCATTGGTCAGCGGATCGAAGGAGCCGGTATAAAGACCGATGCGCGCCATATGTCCAACCCCTTCAGATCAACAAGTGGCTCAGCCTTCGGCCGCGCCATTGGCGTCTTCGCCCTCATTCTCATCCTCGCCGATACGCTCGACTGAGACAACCCGCTCATCTGCCGCCGTGCGGAAAACGATCACGCCCTGTGTCGCACGACCCGCTGTGCGAATATCCTCGACCGGACAACGGATCAATTGACCACCATCCGTCACCAACATGATCTGATCGGCATGGGCGACGGGGAAGGAAGCGACAAGATCGCCATTGCGTGCATTGACGGCCATAGCCGTAATGCCCTTACCGCCGCGCCCCGCTACGCGATATTCATAAGACGAGGTGCGCTTGCCATAGCCGTTTGAGCTAATGGTGAGAATGGTCTCTTCATGAAGGGAGAGTTCCACATAGCGCTCTTGCGAAAGCGAAATGACATTTTCTGTCTCTTCCGCATCAGAGGCATCGACGCTCTCTTCAACACCTGTCTCACCCTGCATGGCGCGACGCATTTTAAGATAGGCGGCACGCTCATCGGCACTGGCATCAATATGGCGCAGAATAGCGAGCGAAATCACACTATCCCCATCTGCGAGATTAATGCCGCGCACGCCCATTGAATCACGTCCCTTAAAGACGCGCACATCGCCAACCGCAAAGCGAATGCATTGACCGCGTGCTGTGGTCAGCAAAACATCATTGGCTTCCGAGCAGATTTGCACATCGACAATGCCTTCGCCCTCATCGAGCTTCATGGCAATTTTGCCCGCGCGGTTCACCTGCGTGAAATCAGAGAGTTTGTTTCGGCGCACAGTGCCACGCGTTGTGGCAAACATGACATCCATATTTTCCCAAGCAGTCTCGTCTTCCGGCAAAGGCATAATGGTGGTGATGCGCTCACCCTGTTCGAGCGGCAGCATATTGACGAGCGCCTTGCCACGCGCCTGCGGCGCAGACAAAGGCAGGCGCCAAACCTTTTCCTTATAGACCTGACCACGTGACGAGAAGAAGAGAAGCGGCTGATGCGTGCTCGCGACGAAGAGACGTGCCACGAAATCTTCATCACGCGTCTGCATGCCTGAGCGGCCTTTACCGCCACGGCGCTGCGCACGATAGGTCGAGAGCGGGACGCGCTTAATATAACCCGCATGAGATACGGTCACGACCATATCTTCACGCTGGATCAAATCTTCATCGTCAAAATCAGCATCGCTTTCGCCAATTTCTGTACGGCGCGGCGTTGCGAAAGCGGTCCGTACTGCCGTCAGCTCATCACGAATGATCGAGAAGACGCGCTCACGCGACCGCAAAATATCAAGATAATCGGCAATCTCTGTCGCCAAACGATTCAAAGCATCCGCGATTTCATCACGGCCGAGCGCTGTGAGGCGCTGCAAACGCAAATCAAGAATGGCGCGCGCTTGCGTTTCCGACAAGCGATAAGACCCATCCTCATTGAGCTTGTGTTTTGGGTCAGCAATCAGAGCGATGAGCGGCGCCATATCGCGCGCGGGCCAATCACGCCCCATCAAAGCCTCACGTGCGGCCGCCGCATCGGGTGATGTGCGAATGAGACGGATCACTTCGTCAATATTGGCAACAGCAATGGCTAGACCCACCTGCACATGGGCACCATCACGCGCTTTATTGAGCAAATATTTGGTGCGGCGCGTGACAACTTCTTCGCGGAAGTCGATGAAGGCGGTCAAGAAATCACGGAGATTGAGCATCTCCGGACGGCCACCATTCAGCGCAATCATATTGCAGCCGAAGGAAGATTGCATCGCCGTGAAACGATAAAGCTGGTTCAGCACAACATCAGCAACAGCATCGCGCTTCAATTCGATGACGATGCGCATGCCGTCGCGATCAGATTCATCACGCAGATCAGATATGCCTTCGATCTTTTTATCGCGCACAAGTTCCGCGATACGCTCAATCAACGTCGACTTATTCACCTGATAGGGAATTTCCGTAACGATGATCGCATCGCGATCTTTGCGAATTTGCTCAACTTCCGTCTTAGCGCGTGTGACGACCGAACCACGACCGGTGTGATAGGCGGAGCGAATGCCGCTGCGGCCCAAAATAATGCCGCCCGTTGGATAATCAGGACCCGGAATAATCGCCATCAAATCTTCGATGGAAATATCGGGCTTTTCCATCATCGCCAGCACGCCGTCGATGACTTCACCCAAATTATGCGGCGGAATGTTCGTGGCCATGCCGACAGCAATACCGCCCGCACCATTGACGAGGAGGTTTGGATAGCGCGCCGGCAAAACGCCCGGCTCTTTTTCCTTACCATCGTAATTGTCGTGAAAATCAACCGTGTCCTGCTCAATATCTTCGAGCAAAGGCATAGCCGCTTTGGTGAGGCGGGATTCCGTATAGCGCATGGCCGCTGCAGGATCGCCATCCACCGAGCCGAAATTGCCCTGACCATCAACCAGCGGCACGCGCATCGAGAAAGGCTGCGCCATGCGCACAAGCGCATCATAAATCGCGCTGTCACCATGCGGGTGATATTTACCCATCACATCGCCGACGATACGCGCCGACTTCACATAGGGCTTATCGGGCGTATGGCCGTTTTCATACATGGAGAAGAGAATGCGCCGATGCACGGGCTTCAAACCGTCGCGCACATCTGGCAAAGCGCGGCTCACGATCACGCTCATGGCGTAATCGAGATAGGAGCGCTTCATCTCATCCGTAATGGAAACGGGGCGAATATCGGAACCCGATGCGCCCGCGGTTACGTCTCTCTCGTCAGCCAAAAAACCGGTCCCTATGGGGTGAAAATGAATCGTTCATTGTCTATCCGATTCCATGCCCCAAAGCCAATTGGGGCGCCCCTGACTTATCCGGCCAAGCAGCTTTGGATTCAGAGCCTTATGAGGGTGCGACGCGATGCGAGGGAAGAGGATGGCCAAGCATCAGACAAGGCGCGTGATATTAGCCAGAAAGAGAGCTTGCGGACCCTTTGCCAGGCTCTAGCATAAGCCTGTTTACAGCAGAGGTTTTTTCAAAAATGCATTTGAAATCCGCGCGCGCCGCAACGCTTTTATCAATGGCTTTTGTCTTTTGCCTTTCGCCCGCCGCGCAAGCTGCATTCCGCGAAAAAATCGTCAAACTCCCCGTGCGCGTCGCTGGGCCCGATGGAACGCCCTATGCGCAGGACATTACTTTGACGATGGTCTATGACGATGCGCGCAAAAAGAGCCCTTTTCTTATTCTCAATCATGGTCGCTCAGGTGATCCAAAGGAGCGCAAAAATTACGGTCGCGCCGTTTTCAAAGAGCAATCGCGCTATTTTGTGGAGCGCGGTTTTGTGGTCTTGATGCCAACTCGCATTGGTTATGGCGTCTCTGCTGGCCCGGATCTTGAAAATTCGGGCCCGTGTTCGAATAAGGATTATCCAACATCCATCACGGTTGCCGTGGCGCAAGTGAAAGCTGCAATCGGCTATGCCAAAGCCCAACCCGAAGTCGATGGATCGCGCGGCATCATTCTTGGCCAATCAGTTGGCGGATTTACAACGATTGGGGCGGCGGCCGAAAATATACAAGGCGTGAAAATTGCCATTAATTTTGCAGGTGGCGCAGGGGGAGATCCCAAAAACCGTCCCTGGAATCCCTGCCAGTCCGAGCGTATCGCCCAAACCTACGGCCTCTATGGAGCCAAAGCGAAAGTGCCCACACTTTGGCTCTATTCTGCCAATGATGCCTATTGGGGACCAGACAATCCCAAAAAATGGGTCGCTGCTTTTACAGAGCGCGGTGGCAAGGCGGAATTCGTCTCGCTTCCCGCCTATGGATCAGACGGACACGCCTCTTTCAATGGAAACCCGGATGCTTGGAAACCACCGGTCGAAGCTTTCTTGAAGAAACACGGCTTCTAGAGCGAGGCGAATTCAGCCCTTCAGGCTGCGCAAGAGACGCGTCAAAAGCCCCACCATTTGCGTGGTGGAGACAGATGGATCGGCCACATGCGCGACATCCACGCGCGGGCTCACCACAAGACCTTCTCGCTGCGCCCGCACGGCCGCCAAATCGACCACATCAGCGGGTGGAAAGAGGAATGAATAATCTTCCAAAAGACGCGGAAAGCCCGGGCGCAAATAGCCCACGCTTTGCGCACGCACACGACGCAAGGCCGAACTCATACGGCCACGCGCGTGAAACAAAGGCCTGAAATCGGCAGGCTTTGGATCAGAACGGAATGTCATCGTCGATCGCTGCTGAGGTACGTCCCGCGCCAGCCGGGGCTGGACGTGCATCGCCACCACCCGAACGGCCAAAGCTCTGGCGCTCACCGCCGCCACCAAAGCTCTCGCCACCTTCACGGCCACCACCACGGCTGTCGAGAAGCGTGAGTTCGCCGCGATAGCGCTGCAAGACAACATCCGTCGCCTTGCGCTGATTGCCGTCCTTATCCGTATATTCACGGGTCTGGAGCGAGCCTTCGAGGTAAATCTTCGAGCCCTTTTTCACATATTGCTCAGCCACTTTGCCAAGCTGCTCATTGAAAATGGTCACATTGTGCCATTCAGTGCGGTCTTTGCGCTCACCCGTCGCCTTATCGCGCCAGGATTCCGTGGTCGCCACGGAGAAAGACACAATGGGATCGCCATTGGCCGTGCGGCGCACTTCCGGGTCGCGCCCGACATTGCCGATGAGAATGACCTTATTCACGCTGCCTGACATGAGGCTCTCCTAAACCAATTTCGGCGCCGCTCCCGACTCAAAAGCACGCCGTTTTGTCCCGGGCACAGTAAACGCGCAGGCCCACCAAAGCGCCCCGCGTGCGACAGGAAACAAACTCTGTCCACAAGGGGCGCGCGCAACCAAATGGCACGCGAACCATTTGTTCATGATTTGTTCTTACCACGGAGACAGGGCCTCGGCAAGGGCGAAGCTCGAAACAGCCGCACGAGGCCGTGACGATTTGCTCTGGGATGAGGCCCGCCGAACAGTCGCAATCAATGGGCTAAATGGCTATCTGGAGCAGGCTGAAGGCTTGGAAACCGGGGCGCAGCCTGCGCCGTAAACCGGTCACACGCCCTCAGGCGCAACAATGAAGAATGAAGCAGAACATGGCCCGCAAATCGACGAAATCTGAGACAATCCGCAGCGCCGACCATCTCTTCGATGACAAAGTCATCGCCGTGCGTGGTGCGCGCGAGCACAATCTCAAAAATGTCGATCTCACCATTCCCCGCGACAAACTCGTCGTCTTCACGGGCCTTTCGGGTTCAGGCAAATCTTCACTCGCCTTTGATACGATTTATGCCGAAGGCCAACGCCGCTATGTGGAATCTCTTTCCGCCTATGCACGGCAATTTTTGGAAATGATGCAGAAGCCCGATGTCGATCAAATCGACGGCCTGTCGCCTGCTATTTCCATCGAACAAAAGACAACGTCGAAAAACCCGCGCTCGACCGTCGGCACGGTGACGGAAATTCACGATTACATGCGCCTGCTCTGGGCACGTGTCGGCATTCCTTATTCGCCCGCGACCGGCCTGCCGATTGAGAGCCAAACCGTCAGCCAAATGGTGGATCGCGTTTTGGCACTGCCAGAAAAATCGCGTCTCTATTTGCTCGCACCCACTATACGCGGCCGCAAGGGTGAATATCGCAAAGAAATTGCCGAATATATGAAGCGCGGTTTTCAGCGCCTCAAAATTGATGGCCAATATTATGAGATTGGCGATGCGCCCGCGCTCGATAAAAAGCTGAAACACGATATTGATGTCGTCGTAGACCGCATTGTGGTGCGCCCTGACATGGCCGCGCGTTTGGCCGAGAGCTTTGAGACAGCGCTGGAACTGGCCGATGGCATTGCCATTGCCGAATATGCAGATGAGAAAGAAAAAGACGGCTCACCGAAGCGCATTGTCTTTTCCTCTAAATTCGCCTGCCCTGTGTCTGGCTTCACCATTCCAGAAATTGAACCGCGCCTCTTTTCCTTCAACAATCCTTTTGGCGCTTGCCCAGTGTGTTCAGGTCTTGGGGCAGAACAGACCGTTGACCCAGAACTGATCGTACCAGACCCATCGCTCACCTTGCGCAAGGGCGCCATTGCGCCTTGGGCGAAATCATCTTCGCCCTATTATGTGCAGACGCTGGAATCTTTGGGCAGACATTTTAAATTTCGTCTCGACACGCCTTTTGAAAATCTCTCTCAAAAAGCGCAAGACGCTATTCTCTATGGCACGGATGAAACCAAAGTCCGCTTTCAATATGATGATGGTCTGCGCGCCTATGAAGTGTCCAAGCCGTTTGAAGGCGTGATCAATAATCTCGAGCGCCGCTATCTCGAGACAGATAGTGAATGGGCACGCGAGGAAATCGGCCGCTTCATGTCGGATACGCCTTGTAAGGCGTGCAAGGGTTTTCGCCTCAAGCCAGAAGCACTCGCGGTCAAAATTGCCGATAAACATATCGGCCATGCTTCCGAAATGTCGGTGCGCGATGCCGCGCATTGGTTCGACACTTTGCCCAAGGCGCTTGATAAAAAGCGCAATGAAATTGCCGGCCGCATTTTGAAAGAAATTCGTGAACGTCTGAATTTCTTGGTCGATGTCGGCCTCGATTATCTGACGCTGTCGCGCGCCTCAGGCAC
>CAWUNF010000068.1:0-7538 GCA_963923195.1 uncultured Hyphomicrobiales bacterium
AACGCTCTCCAAGGGCTGCTTTATATTCCACCGCATCTTCGGCATGAGCCAGTGGATCATGGCTAGGCTGCATGTAAAGCACAGGCACTGATCCTGACGCATAATCAATCGTGCGTGCTGTTTGATCACCTGCAATACGCTGTGCAGCCAAAACATCCGGATACCAATTTTTCAACCACGGAACCGCATCATTTCCAGGTGCGAAAAAGGCATAGCGCAAAGCTTCCAAACGCACATCATCGGGCAAGGTTGGATTGGCGCTGTTGCGAATGGCCTCACGCACTTTTGGCGGGCTTGGCGCATGGCCGACATTGGCAGCGACCAGAACAACACCTGTCACCAGATCAGGCCGAATGGTTGCAAGAAGGCGCGAGACACGATTGCCAAAAGCATGTCCCACCATAATGGCAGGGCCATTGCCTTCGGCCTCAATCACGGCAGCAATGTCATTCGAGCAATCATGCAAATCAGCATAGACGGGCGTGGCGCTTGAAGCGCCAATGCCACGCGGCTGCGGGCGCAAGACGCGATAACCGTCTTGTGCAAGCACATCAGCAATGGGATCGAAATCTTCAGCGCCGCGTCCGAGTGAGGGCAGCAAAACGATTGTTGGACCTTTGCCCTGCGCCAGCACTTCCAATTGCACTGCGCCGCGTGAGACCATTTTGCGTTCGATCAGGCCCGCCATTTTTTTTCCTTTGTGAAACTGGGCGTAGATTAAAGTGGCCCGGCGTCTTCTTCACCCCCTTGGCTACGGCTTTCCACATGTTGCGCTTTTGATTAATGTGGCGCGCGAAGGCGGGACATGAAGGATCACGCCCGTTTATGGTGAGGATGGCATGGCTGGTTTCGCATTTCCTGTGACGCGCGCGGCGGGCGTGACCCGTATTGATCTCGGCCGTCCCGAAGAGGGCAATTCGCTCACACGTGGCATGATGCGCGATCTGGCCGATGAAATCCGCAAAGCTGGCGCTGATCCTGAGACACGCGTTGTGGTGATTGAAGGTCGTGGCGCCCATTTCTGCAAAGGGCGTGACGGGCGTGGCGAGACTACAGAGGGTTTGCGCCCTCATGAAGTGCGCGAGCAAATGATGGGCGCTGTTTTGGGCGTCTATGCGGCGATTGGTGCCTGCCCCGTGCCGGTTGTGTCACTTGTTCATGCGCCAGCCATTGGTTTTGGCGCAGCGCTTGCCTCAGGTTGCGATATGACTTTGGCAACAGATCAAACGACCTTCGCTTTTTCGGAAGTTAAACACGGCATTCCACCGACTTTGGCAATGGCGGCTGTGATGAAGAAAGTGCCGCAAAAAGCCCTTTATTGGCTCATTTTTTCTGGTGCAGATGTGAGCGCACAAGATGGCGTGCCGATGGGTTTGGTGAGCAAAATTTATCCAGCCGCTTCTTTCAAAACCGATACGGATGGATTTTTGGCCGAGCTTGCTTCGCGCCCGCGACTTGTTTTGGAGACGATCAAAAAATTTATGACTCATGCGCAAGATATGTCAGCCGCGCAGCAGTCAGAATATGCAGGCACACTTTTGGCGCTGGTGCGTTCCTGATCAGACTTTCTTTTTCGACAAAGCAAGGCCTGCTTCATCGCAGGCCTTTTCTTTGGCCCATTGTTCATCGAGCCGCACGACTTTGTAATAATCATCGAGTGAAATGAGCCGATCTTGCACATGATCGAGCGCCTGATCGCGTTTCAAAATGGCAAGGCTTTCACGCACCGCTTTGGCCGCTGCAAAGAGTGTGAGTGAGGGCAAAGTGGCGCCCGTCACACCAAGCTTTTCAAGTGTGGCAGGCGATGTGTGATGAGGCCCTGCCGCTTGTGAAAGGGTCGCAATATGAGGCCCACGCACATGTTTTAAGACGCGGGCAATGGCTTCTGGCGTGTCGATGCCTTGGGGCTTGGCCATATCAGCACCTGCTTCCATAAAAAGCTGGCAGCGATGAATGGCGGCCTCTTCCCCTTCCAAGGCAAAGACATCTGTGCGCGCGCAAATCATCATGCTTTCATCGACGCGCGCATCAAGTGCAGCTTTGAGCTTGGCGAGCATATTTTCAACCGGGATGACTTGCTTGCCGGGCAGATAGCCGCAACGACTGGGAAAGACTTGATCGGTGAAGAAAAGTGCTGCGACACCGGCTTTTTCAAATGCTTTGACCATTTGGCGCAGATTATTGACGCCGCCAAAACCTGTATCGCCATCGGCATAGACGGGAATTTCCACCGCATCACAGATGCGCGCATAATGATCCGCAAAATCGCGCATATTGGATTGGCCCGTATCAGGCTGGCCGAGCAAGGAGCCCGCCGCCGCATAGCCACCACCTACAATGGCCTCAAAGCCTTGCTCTTCAATAATGCGCGCAGATAGCGCGTCATACGCACCAGGAATGAGTGTGAGGCCGGGCCTAGCAAGCAGAGCACGAAAAGCTTTGCGGGCAGAAGTCGTCATCTTTTAGGCTCCGTGCCGGGCGCGCGAATGGCACGCTGCAACCAAGGTGAGGTCTGTTTCATCTTCGCTTCAAAAGCGGCAATGGCATCGGCATGTTTGAGGCTAAGCCCAATATCATCCAAGCCTTCGAGCAGGCGCATACGGTCGGCCGCGCTTATTTCAAAATGAATATCTGCGCCACCCGGGCCGCTGATCGTCTGTGTTACCAGATTCACGGTGAAAGGCGATTTGCCATCGGTTGCAATGACGCGGTGCTCAATGTCATTCGCGGCCTCATCTGGCAGTTCAATCGGCAAAAGCCCGTTTTGCAGGCAGTTTTCGCGATAAAGATCAGCAATAGAGCGTGCAATCAAAACATGAATGCCCACCGCTTGCATGGTCCAGACAGCGCCTTCGCGCGAGGAGCCGCAACCAAAATTACGCCCTGCAACGAGAATAGACGGGTTTGCAAATTGGGGACGATTGAACACTTGATTGGGGTCGAGCTGATCATCGCTCAAACGCCGAGCGCGATGAAAAAACATCTCGCGATAATCCGGCTTCAAACTGCGCTTGGTTGGAATGGGCGCAATTTGATCCGTGTTCACATCATCTTCGAGGAAGGGAACAGCAATGCCTGTGATGGTCGAAAAAGCTTTCATCACATGCGCTCCATATAATCACGCGGATCTGCAATATGACCTGCAAGCGCGCAAGCGGCAGCCAATTCAGGGCCGGTGAGATGTGTGCGCACGCCTTTGCCCTGTCGTCCTTCGAAATTGCGATTGGTGGTGGAGATCACCCGCTCTTGCGGGCGACCGCGATCGCCATTGCCGCCCGCGCACATAGAGCAACCCGATTCGCCCCAAAAAAAGCCAGCATCTTTAAAAATGCGATCAAGCCCTTCTTGTTCAGCCGCGCGTTTCACACTGGTTGAACCGGGCACAACCATAGCGGTGACGCTTTCATGAATCTGGCGACCTTTGACGATTTGGGCCGCAATGCGCAGATCAGACAGGCGTGCATTGGTGCAAGAGCCAATGAAAACGCGATCAACTTTGACGCCCTTTACAGGCGTGCCGGGCTCAAGCCCCATATAGGCATAGGCGCGCTCCATTTTCATGCGTGCATCTGCATCTTGCGGCAGATTGGGCAAATGTTCGTCAATCGCAATGGTCTGGCTTTGATCCGTGCCCCATGTGATTTGAGGCGCAAGATCACCGCAATCAATCTGATGTTCTTTGTCAAAAATGGCGTCTTCGTCGCTGGCAAGAGCAAGCCATTGTTGGCACGCCGCCTCCCATTCCCCATCGCGCGGCATATAGGGTCGCCCTTTGAGATAGGCTAAAACTTTTTCATCTGGCGCGATAAAGCCCGAGCGCGCACCCATTTCAATCGTCATATTGCAAAGAGTCAGCCGCGCTTCGACGCAGAGCGCTTTTGCAATGGGCCCCGCAAATTCGATCGCATAGCCGCGCCCAACAGCCGTGCCCAATGCAGCAATGATTTTGAGCGAGACATCTTTGGCGCCAACACCGGGGCGCAAATGTCCATTGAGCCAAATGCGCATGGTTTTGGGGCGGCGCAGTGCGATGGTTTGCGTGGCAAGAATATGCTCAAGCTCGCTCGTGCCGCAGCCAAGACCAATGGCACCAAGCCCGCCAACTGTGCAGGCGTGGCTATCGGGCACAGCATGCATGGAGCCGGGCAGAACAAGGCCGAGTTCCGGCGCAACCACATGCGAAATGCCCTGTTCGGGATCATCGAGGTCAAAGAGGCGGATCTTGTTGCGATGTGAGCCTTCGCGCATGGCGCGTTGAAAATGGGCACCATCGGGATTGGTGGTCTCATCACGGCCGGGTTTGGTGGCGACCGTGTGGTCCTGCATCGAAAAGGTCAGGTCTGGGCGGCGAACAGCGCGTGCGGCTGCGGCCAATTTCTCGAATGCATGGGGGGCATGAAGATCATGCAGGACATGGCGATCAATATAGATGAGATCGCGCCCATCAATGCGGGTCGCGACATAATGCGCATCCCAGATGCGGTCGAACATGGTCGCTTTGCTTTGGCCAGTGCCCATTCTTTTTGCTTCTTGTTTCTTGTCTTTCGCCGCCGCCGCCCACCTGCTGGACAGGCGCGCATAGCAGGTTTAGGAATCTCAGGATAGAAAGCGGGGCGATCAAGTCAAATAACCCGCGCGCCAGCCATGTCTGGCAGAAGATTGGGGAGGACGAATGTTGAAGCCGCTCGGTGCCAGAGTAAAGACGCTCGCTTGTCTCCTCGCCCCCTTGCTGCTGATCGCCTCACCGGGTCAGGCCGAGACCGAAGCCGAGTTTTTCAAAGGCAAGCAGATCCGCATGATCGTCGGCTTTCCGGCGGGCAATGAATATGATCTGGGCGCGCGCCTGCTGGCCCGCCACTATTCACGTCACTTGCCGGGCAATCCCAATTTGATCGTCCAAAACATGCCGCAGGCCGCGAGCATTGTGGCTGCGAATTTTGTCTATTCGCAGGCCCCGCGGGATGGCACGGTGATTGGCGCTATTACGCGCAATATCGTCAATCAAGCTTTGTTTGGGCATCCCAATCTGGTGGCGGAGCCGCAAAAATTTATCTGGCTTGGCAGCACATCTTTCCCCGGGCGTATTTGCGTGGTGGGGCAGAAAGCGCCGGCGACAAAAGCCGCTGATATTTTTGCGCAGGAATTGGTGTTTGGTTCGGTCGGGCCTGGCAATTCCACCAATACGCTGCCGACCGTCTTTAATCATGTGCTCGGCGCGAAAATGAAATTGATTGAAGGCTATCGCGGCACGGCTGATGTCTTGCTCGCGATTGAGCGCGATGAAGTGCAGGGCGTGTGTGCCTCAAATGGTCAGTTCCGCGCAGTCTCCCAAGCCATCGAAACAGGCAAACTGCGAGTTTTGCTGCGTGCGGAAGAAGCCAAAATGGCTGATTATCCGAATGCGCAATCCATTTATGATTTTGCCAAGACAGAAGAACAGCGTCAATTCATGCGCTTTGTTTTTGCAAGCACCGAATATGGCCGCCCTTATGTTTTGCCGCCTGATGTGCCTGCAACACGCGTGGCCACGATGCGCAAAGCTTTGGCAGATGCCGTCGCTGATCCTGAATTGATCGCGGAAGCTGACAAGGCGCAAGTTGATATGGCGTGGCGCTCACCGGAAGATTTGGAGCGCATTACGGCTGCTTTATACAAAACGCCGCCAGAGCTGATTGAAAATGTCAAAAAGCTCATTCCGAATTTGAACTAAGAAGAAAACAAGGGAGCGATTTCGATGCCGCATGATGATAAGGGCACACATTGGCATGAGCCCACAGCCGATAAAATGGCAGGGCTTGGAAAATTTGCCCGTCCGGCCATGCCTTATGATCAATTCATGGAATCAGAAGGCGTGCCGATTTATCGCGACATTGGCGTGCGCACGGTTCTCGATTTGCCGATGAAGCCTTGGAAGCGCTTGGGCGGACGCGGCACTTATATTCAGCTCTATGGCACAGAAGGCCTATGGGGCATGTATGTGGTGGAAGTGCCGCCCGGTGGCGCGCTCAATATTGAGCATCACGTCTATGAAAAGATTGTGCTTGTCGTTGAGGGCCGCGGATCAACCGAAGTTTGGCAAGAAGCCAATCCGAAAAAGCAACATTTTGAATGGCAAAAAGGCTCGCTCTTTTCCATTCCGATCAATGCCTATCATCGCTTCGTGAATGCGACGAATAGTCCAGCGATTTTGCTTTGCGGCACAAGCGCGCCGAATATGTTTAATCTCGTCGACAATCCGAAATTTATTTTCGAATGTCCGTTTGATTTTACGGATCGCTATTCAGGCGCGAGCGATTATTTCACACCAAGCGATGATATTGCGCCCGATCCGGTGCGCGGTCTGGCCATGAAGAAAACCAATCTTGTGCCAGATGTCATCAATTGCGAATTGCCGCTCGATAATCGCCGTTCACCCGGCTATCGCCGCATTGAGCCGCATATGGCGGGCAATCGCTTTTATCTCTGGGTCGGCCAGCATGAGACAGGGCGCTATTCGAAAGCGCATAAACATGCCTCCGCTGCCATTCTCATCTGTCTCAAGGGCAAGGGCTATACTTACACATGGCCGGAATCTTTGGGGATGCGCCCGTGGGAAGGTGGCAAGGGCGATCAAGTGCGACGCCAAGATTATGAATTTGGCGGCATGGTTTCAGCCGCACCCATGTCGGGTGATTGGTTCCACCAGCATTTTGGCGTGAGTAAAGATCCGCTGCGCCTATCGGCTTGGTTTGGCCCAAATAATTCGACCTCACGCAAGCCCGGCCGTCCGGGTGAGCAAATCACGGATCGCGGCGCGATTGATATTAAAAAGGGCGGCGGGGCTATTCCTTATCATGAGGAAGATCCCTTCTTGCGGCAGGAATTTGAGCGCACTTTGGCTAAGGAAGGCGCTGAATCACGCATGGATGAACGCTGGTATGATGCAGCAACGGCTGGCATCGATCAGCCGAAAGATCTCTTCTGACAATGCAAAAAGGGCCGGATGCAAATCCGGCCCTTTCGTCATGCGGGGAAGTATTTGTCCATCCGCGGTGTAATGCCAGCCTTGCGCATTTCTTCGAGCCAAAGCGCGTGAATACGAGGGTCTTGATCTTCAAATTCGATTTGATTGCCGCCTTGTTTGATCGACAAGGATGAGCGCTGTTTTGCGCCTTTCTCGCCAATCATGGTTTGACGTTTTTGCAAGGTGAAAGGATAGCGCACATTGCCAATGCCCATTGCGAGATAGCGGGCAGGTTCTGCACTTGTGTTGAAGTGCTGGTGAATTTGACTTTGGCAGGGCGGGAAAACCACACCATGTTGCCATTCAATCCGCGTAAAATCTGCATCGCCTTCGTACCAGAGCAATGAATAGCCATGACCGGTTACGCAAATGACATGCGTTCCAGGCCCGTGCCTATGGGCTTTCTTATAAGTGCCAACCGGCATTTCCGACATATGGCCTGACATAATTCCATCAGCTAAAACAAATTTAATATTGCTCGATCCACCACCACGATCTGCATATTCGTGCAATTTAATATGAGCCATATCGGGTA
>CAWUNF010000069.1:0-7435 GCA_963923195.1 uncultured Hyphomicrobiales bacterium
TGTCGAAATGCCCCTATTGCGACTTCAATTCGCATGTCCGCTATAAGCCAGTGGATCAGGCGCGTTTTGTCGCGGCTTTTCAGCGCGAGATTGCGCATCGCGCAGGACTTGCGCCGGGTCGCACAGTCACATCCATTTTCTTTGGCGGTGGCACACCATCCTTGATGGAGCCGCAAACCGTGGGCGCCATTTTGGATGCTATTGCGGGCGCATGGTCTGTGTCGCCACAAGCTGAAATCACGCTCGAAGCCAATCCCACAAGTGTGGAAGCTGATCGCTTTCGCGGCTTTCGGGCGGCGGGCGTCAATCGTGTCTCGCTTGGCGTGCAAGCCATGAATGATGTTGATCTGAAGCGTTTGGGTCGCATGCATACAGCAGAAGAAGCGATGGGGGCGGTCGCTATTGCAGCCTCTATTTTTGAGCGCTTCTCATTTGACTTGATTTATGCGCGACCCGACCAAACGCCTGAGGCGTGGCGTGCAGAATTGCGCGCGGCGATTGCTCGCGCGGCAGAGCATCTCTCGCTTTACCAGCTCACCATTGAGCCTGACACAATGTTTCAAAAGCTTTTTGATGCTGGAAAGCTCAAAATGCCGGATGAAGATGTGTCGCGCGCACTCTGGGACGTCACACAAGAAGTAACAGAGGCTGCGGGTCTTCCCGCTTATGAGATTTCAAATCATGCGCGGCCCGGCGCTGAGAGCCGCCATAATCTCGTCTATTGGCGCTATGGCGAATATGCGGGCGTGGGTCCGGGCGCGCATGGGCGTCTCATCACCAATGAAGGGCGCCTTGCGCAAGCAACGGAAAAACATCCTGAGACTTGGCTTGATTTGGTCGAGCGTGAAGGTCAGGGCGTGATTGAAACAGAATTGCTGAGCGCCGAAGCGCAGGGCGATGAATTTTTGCTCATGGGCCTGCGTTTGAAAGAAGGCATTGACCCCAAGCGTTTTGAAGCGCTTTCAGGCGTGCCACTCCAAGCGCACCGTATCGCCAATCTCATTGAACATGGCATGATTGAGCAAAGCGCGGATGGGCGCATTCGCGTCACGCAGCAAGGCTTTCCTGTGCTCGATGCTATTGTGGCGGATCTTGCCGCTTAATCACGTGCCAGATGAAAAGCTTTTTGGCGCAGGGCTCACCGGTGTGGCTGCACCATTGCGCACTTCCAGCACATTAAGACCTCGCTCATTCAATCCCTCCAGCGTGAAGCGGAAGAGGCCATCAATGCCATTAAAGCCAGTCGGAGACGTCAGCACACTTTCCGAATAGCGGGCATCGCCTTGTGTGCGTGCCAGAGCTGCTGCAAGCGCCACCGCATCATAAGCCAGTGTGGCAATGCGCGCAGGCTCAGACGCAAAGCGTGCACGATAGCGGCCCGCAAAAGCATTGAAGCCCGCATTGTCTGGTGCTGCAAACCATGCGCCTTGCAGGGCTGGCAGATTTAAGACACGCGCATCATTCCAAAGGCCTGTTCCAAGAATCTGGACCTTTTTCCCATCCAATCCATTGGTGGTGAGCAGGCCTGCAACGGCGGCCATATTTTCTGCCTGTTCAGGAATGAAGAGCGCATCAATCTGTGCGGCTTTGGCGGCGAGCTTTTGAATGGCGGGCGCTGGATTGCCCGGCGTATAGCGCTCAATTTCCACGCGCAAGCCGCGCTTGGCTGCAAGATCAACAAATTCATTGATCGCCACATTGCCATAATCATTTTCAGGCGCGAGTGCCGCGAAATTCTTTTTTCCCCGCGACAAAGCATGGTCGACAATGCGATCGACATAATTCTCAACTAAAAAGGACAAGAGATAAGTGCCGCGCGCGGCTGTGCTGGCATCTGTTGAGAAACCAATCACAGGTCGATTGGCAGCACGTGCTATGCGGCCGACCTCTTTCACATTAGGTGCATAAAGCGGACCTATAATAAGCTCGGCCCCTTCCGCAAGCGCTGCTTGTGCGGCTTGGCGTGCGCCATCCAAAGTGGAGAGATCATCTTTGACGATGAGATCGACTTGATTTGTGCCCGCTTCCGCAACGGCCAGTTCAGCCGCATTGCGGAGCGCCTGGCCCATCGTGCTGGGCTTGCCCGCTTGAGTCAGCGGCAAAATCACAGCAATGCGCGTGCGCGATTCATTGAGGGGCGCGGTGAGATTTTCTGATTCCACCGGCGTGGTGGGAGCCGAGAGGGGCGCTTGCTGGGGTCGCCCTGTTGGGCCGCAACCTGCCAGCAAGAGTGCGCTAAGCGGCGCAGCTAAAATGAGAAGTCGGCGAGAAAAGAAAGACAAGATCATCACCACGGCCAGAAGATGAGGGGCTCGGGCTCAGGCCCATGCGCCCCTCGTCAGCGCTCCAAGAGACATAAAGCGCGGATCGGGGCAATATGGGGCGGCAAAAGGGCCAAAACTATGGCTTGGCGGTGAATCGGATTTGTTCTCTATACAGGACGAATGTAGCGTTATAAAGAACAGATGAACGGTGCTGAGCCATGCGGTTGCGCCGGAGGCTGGAGCGGAAGACGTGAGTGAGAAAGAGGGTCGGGCTGGGTCTTACACGGCGCTGGGCTTAAAGGCCGAGGCGGAGCCGATTGCGCCGGGCCTGCATGTTGTTGCCACACCCATTGGCAATTTGCGCGATATTTCTCTGCGTGCTTTGGCGACGCTTGCGGCGGCCGATGCTGTGCTGGCGGAAGATACGCGTGTCACCAAAAATCTCCTCGCCCATTATGGCATTGCGACACCGCTTGTGGCCTATCATGAACATAATGCGGCTGTTGTGCGCCCGCATTTGCTGGCGCGTTTGAAAGATGGTGCGGCCCTGGCGCTTGTGTCTGATGCAGGCACACCACTTGTCTCTGATCCCGGATTTAAACTGGTGGCGGATGCGGTGGAGCAGGGCATTCAAGTGATTGCCGTGCCGGGCGCCTCTGCTGTATTGGCCGCACTTGTTGTGGCGGGCCTGCCGACAGATCGCTTTTTCTTTGAAGGTTTCCTGCCTTCAAAGTCTGGTGCGCGTCGCCAGCGCATTGGTGAACTCGCCGCCATTCCGGGCACTTTGGTGTTTTTTGAAAGTCCCCGCCGCGTGGCCGAAACTTTGAATGATCTTGCCATTGTGCTGGGCCGTCGTGAGGCAGCCCTTGCGCGCGAATTGACGAAACATTTTGAAACCGTGCGGCGTGGGTCTTTGCGTGCTTTGGCTGATCAATTGGCCGCTGAAGATCCACCCAAAGGCGAGATTGTTTTGCTTGTCGGTCCCCCCGGTGCGCAAGAGGCGGAAGAAGGTGCGGCCGATCTTGATAGTCGCTTGATCGAAGCCATGAAGAAATTTTCGGTCAAAGATGCGGCTTCTGTGGTGGCCGCTGAAGTGGGTCTGCCGCGGCGGCGCGTTTATGCACGCGCGATCCAACTCTCGGCGGAAGCAGATGGAGGCGACGGCTGAGCGATCCCCGCTCATCGGCTGATCGTCGTCGCGCTCGAGCCCTTGGTCTTGAAGCGGAGTTTCTGGCGCGTCTTTTCTTGCGCCTCACAGGCTGGCGCATTTTGGCGCAATCTTATGCCGCACATGGGGGCGAGATTGATCTGATTGCGCGGCGCGGCTCTTTGATCATTTTTGTCGAAGTGAAAGCGCGCAAAAGCCGCGATGCGGCTCTGCTGGCCATTGATGGGCGCAAAATTGCCCGTCTTTCTAAAGCAGCCCGCCATTTTCTGGCGCGCTATCCCGCAGCCCAGACCTGTGCTTGGCGGGGGGATGCGCTTCTCATGGTTCCTTGGCGCTGGCCTGAGCGGGTGGAAGGCGCTTTTGAACTCGATCTGTGACAGCGCTATACTGCGGCTTCAGTTAATGAGTGCTTCTACCATGTTCCGTGCTTTTCTTTTTGCCGCCGCCTGTCTGATCTCGCAGAGCGTTTGGGCGGGTTCTTATTCGCTCAATGGCAACCAGCGATGGATTGCTCTGGCGAGCCGCCAAGATGTGAATGAAGCCATCGGCATTGCCCAGACATTCGTTTGGCGATTGCAGGGCGTGCGCGTGATGCAAAGCGCCAATGGGTGGTATGCGGTCGTGGCAGGCCCACATGAGGGCACAGATATTCGCCCCGTGCGCCAAAAACTTTCCTCTTACGGTCCCGTGCCGAAAGATATCGCTTTTTCAAAAGGCGATAATTATGTCGCGGAAGTCTGGACGAAAAAGAGCCCGGATATTTTATTCACGGGCGAATATGAAGGCGATGATAAGCCTGTCTCCTTTAATTTCCGTGATCTGCGTCTGACGCTTGGTCGCAAACCCACCAAAGATGGCGATGATTTTGATCCCACATTGGTGGCAACCCGCGCCGGCAAAGAAATTTTCAAAGTTCAAATTGACGAGCTCAATCGCGAAGAGCCGCGCTCGACACTCATGGCGCTGCGTCTTGATCCGGCTGCGTCATTTCCGCAATTTGTTTTCACCGCTTTTACCGGTGGCGCGCATTGCTGCACGGAAACGCGTTTCATCACGCAAGTGGGCGAGGATTGGCGCGTGGTGGAAGGTGAGATTTTGGATGCGGATGGCTATTGGTATGAAGATATTGATGGCGATGGCATTTATGAAATCATCTCGGCGGATAATTCCTTTCTCTATGCCTATGCGTCTTATGCGGAATCTCGCGCACCCGTGCGCATTCATATTTTGCGCGATGGTGTTTTGCAGGATGTGACCAAGGATCCAAAATATACAGCTTGGTTGCGCCAAAAAATTCACGCCATGAATTTTGAAGCCGCGCATGATCCTGATCTTGCCAAATCCAACGGCTTTTTGGCCGCTTGGGTCGCCACCAAAGCTTTGGTTGGCGAATTGGATGAGGCTTGGGCGCGGATGATGGTCTCTTATAATTCCTCATCCGATTGGCCATTGAGCGAATGTATGGTGCCTTTGGATGCCAAGGGCCTTTGTCCGCCGGGCAAAGAAATTGCGCTGTCCTATCCATCGGCCTTGCGCAAACATCTTGAAAAGGGCGGGTATATTCAAACAGCCGCAACGCCTGCCCCCGCTGTCGCGCCACCCGTTAAAGTCACGCCCGCACCGCCGACCTCCGCCTTCTCTTTGCCCCCGTAAGGCTTGACCTCGAAGCGAAAGTAAGGCGCTGTGCAAAGCGCGTTGAGAGAAGGAAGAGAAAAGAATGGCCCTGACCGTCGCTGTCCAAATGGACCCGATTGAAAAAATCAATATTGCGGGCGATTCCACTTTCGCGCTTTTGCTCGAAGCGCAGGCGCGTGGGCATAAGCTTTACTACTATACGCCAGATCGCTTGGGCCAGCGCGGCCGTGATGTGGTGGCAAGCATGCAGCCGCTCGATGTGCGCGATGTGGTGGGCGATCATGTGACGCTTGGCGCGCCTGTCCTGAAAAATCTCGAAGAGATGGATGTGATCTTGCTGCGCCAAGATCCGCCCTTTGATCTGGCTTATATCACCTCCACACATATGCTTGAGCGCGTGCATCCCAAAGTGCTTGTCGTGAATGATCCGATCAGCGTGCGCAATGCGCCAGAAAAACTCTTCGTCATGAATTTTCCGCAGCTCATGCCAGCAACTTTGATCACACGCGACAAAGCTTTGATCGAAGAATTCCGCGCCGAACATGGCGATGTGGTGATGAAGCCTTTGCATGGTCATGGCGGCTCAGCCGTGTTTAAAATCGCGCAAAAAGATCCGAATTTCGGCTCGCTGTTTGATATGTTCAGCGTGACTTTCCGCGAGCCTTGGGTTGTTCAAAAATTTTTGCCAGCCGTGTCGAAGGGCGACAAGCGCATCATTCTGGTGGATGGCGTGGCCAAGGGCGCGGTCAATCGCGTGCCGGCGGCGGATGATATTCGCTCCAATATGGTGCGTGGTGGCGCAGGCGTTGCGACTGAGCTGACGCCGCGTGAACGCGAGATTTGCGAGACAATCGGGCCAGAATTGAAGAAAAGGGGCCTGATTTTTGTTGGAATTGACGTGATTGACGGCAATCTGACCGAAATCAACGTGACTTCACCAACGGGCGTGCGTGCCATCAAACGTTTGGGTGGGCCTGATCTGGCGGTTGATATTTGGAACGCGATTGAAGCCAAGCGCAAAGCGTGATGCGCTGGCCCTGTCCATCGGGCCCGTGCTAAAAACGCGTCTATGACGCTTCTTTCTTCAGATACAGCCGCCCCGCGCAAACGTGCCCGTAGCCGCAATGAGCCGGGCCGTGGCGCCGTAATTGATCGCGAAAAACTTGATGCGGATATTGCCGCACTTGCCGAGCAATATGGCAAAGACAAGGATGCTTTTCGTAAAGCCGCCGTTGTGCGCTTTCGTGAAGCTTTGGATGAAGGACGCTCCATTGCACGTCAAATTTTAGATGAGAATGGCAAGGGCCTTGCCTGCGCTGGCCGCCTCTCTCATTTGCAAGATGAGCTGATCCGCTCCATCTATCATTATGTCGTGACCTATATTTACCCGTCACAAAATCCCTCTGCTGCAGAGCGCCTGTGTGTGGTGGCGGTTGGCGGCTATGGCCGCGATACTTTGGCGCCGGGTTCCGACATCGACCTCTTATTCTTGCTTCCCTATAAGCAAACGCCTTGGGGCGAGAGTGTGGTGGAAGCCATGCTCTATATTTTGTGGGATTTGCGCCAAAAGGTTGGCCATTCCACGCGATCAGTCGAAGAATGTCTGCGCCAAGCGCGCGAAGATATGACCATTCGCACAGCTTTGCTCGAAGCGCGTTTTATTTTAGGTGATCAGCAGCTCTTTGCTGAAATGCGCGATCGTTTTGACAATGAAATTGTTAAAAATACAGCGGCTGAATTTGTTGCCGCCAAATTGGCTGAGCGCGATCAGCGCATTCAGCGCGCGGGCACATCACGTTATCTCGTCGAGCCCAATGTCAAAGAAGGCAAGGGTGGCTTGCGTGATTTGAACACTTTGTTCTGGATTGCCAAATATGTTTATCGCGTCCGCGATGCAGGCCAGTTGGTTGAAGCAGGTCTTTTTAGCGCTGCAGAATTGCGCCTCTTTCATCGCTGCGAAGAATTTTTGTGGCGTGTGCGCTGTCAATTGCATTATGTCACCAATCGCGCTGAAGAGCGGTTGAGCTTTGATCTGCAGCGCATGATCGCGCAGCGTCTGGGTTATGTCGGCCATAGCGGTCTGTCCGACGTTGAGCGCTTCATGAAGCATTATTTTCTGATTGCCAAAGATGTGGGCGATCTCACCGCCATTGTTTGTGCGGCAATGGAAGAGCGCCAAGCCAAGCCGCGCGCTGTGCTGGATCGCTTTTTAGGAAAATTGCGTCCGACCAAGCGCTCTCTGCCCGGTGGGCAATTTGCGACTGAACATGGCCGCATCACTGTGACCTCTGAAAAAGTCTTTGAAAAAGACCCGGTCAATATTCTGCGCCTTTATCAATTGGCCGATAAGCATGAATTGGCCATTCAT